>JBBALJ010000146.1:0-5774 GCA_040403075.1 Bacteroidia bacterium | reverse complement strand
TCATTTTGAGTTATCTATTTTAAGTTTTGGTCAATTTTAATTGTTTTCAAATTGTATCATTTCTGTTTTTTGTTAAAATTATTCGTTGTTGCTAACAAGTCCGCTATACTTGCAGCATCTTGATGTGGATTTGATTCTTTTGCGATTTTTAGAATGTTAAAGTTTACATTAATCAAAAACGATTCATGGAAATTACTTTGTCATTTACACAGAACGAGCAATAGTTTATTACAGCTGTTGGCTATTCGTTCTTTTTCAAAGTTTGAGTGTCATATTTGTTGTTAGCGAATAATTATTGCTTTCATTTGCAAATATTTTGTCTTTCGAGTGAAACATTTTCCCTTCAATTCTAAATTTTATTTTGTCGTTTATTTCATAGTCAAGGTTTGAAGAAAACCCATAAGTTTGAAAGCCATTTGTTGTACCTGTTGAAATAATAATTTGCTGTGGGTCACTATAATATTCTCCTCGAATGGCAATGATTGTTTTTTCGTTTATACTTTGTTTGATTATTAAAATAGGTGAATGCCAAATTCCATAGCTACTTGCATTAAATTTATCCATTCCAATGTCAAAACCTGCAATAACTCCAAACTTATTTGTAGGCTCGTATTGTAAGTAAAAGTTATGAAATTGTCTTATAGCGTTAACACTATCGTGTTTATTAGTACCCAGAAATGTACTGTAATTAAAAAGTAATTTTTTAGAAAGCTTGTAGTTTATTTGCGTTCCAAATGAAGGTGTTTGAATATAATCTGGTTTGCTGATTTTTTGCCACCCATTTAGATATAAAGCAGATACGATTAATTTTTCATTTTTTGATTTGTAACCTAACTTAATGCCTGCTTCATAATATGGTGAGTTTTCTGCAAGTATGCTTCTTGTCAAGGTCCAACAGTCTGCACTAATTGCACTTTCAAAGCCAATATGTGAAGGTATAATTCCTACGTCTAACCATATATTTTGTTTTTTTGACAATTTGACACCAACATTTGCTTCATATATGAATTGAGCCCAAATTGGTTCAGAACTCAGGTTGTATTGAGCATAATTTCCTGCCATTAATACAAGATTGGCTCTATAATTTTTATCTAAATAGGTAGCTCTTAGTAAAAGTAAATTTGCATTTAACTCATTGTGCCGTTTATGATTGTAAAGAAAATCAGACTTTTCGTGGTTTATTGGATTTGAAAAATCATAACTATAATAGAATTCTCCATAAGCACTAAAATTTATTTTTTTCAAACTATCATTTTGTGAATATGCTTGTAAATATAAAAAAGGTAAGATAAGTAATAATCTCAATTTCATTATTCTTCTATTGAATTTTTTAGGGTCTATCTAAAATTACGGCTAAGGTCAGCGTGTGAATCCCGATACATCGGAACTATGCACAAACTATAATGTAAATATGCAGATTAATTGAGAAAATACAAAGGAAAGAGAATGTTTTTTCGATTTTACAAACCTATTTAATACAAAATCCATTGTTGGACTTTCTCCAAAGCTATTGTTTCTAATATCAGTCTATAATTATAAGTTTTTCTACCATAATGTTATTGTTTTCTTCTGCAAGCCTAATGAAATATGCCCACTCGCAAGGTTGTCGCGGGTTAATGAAACGTTCTGTCCCGTAATATTTTTCAGCTCCTTTACAGTCTTTCCGTATGCATTGTATATTGTCAAACTTACACTTTTAAGGTGCCCAATTTTATGTATTGTGGTCGATGTGCTGAAAGGATTGGGGAAGATAGAAAAGCTATTCAGATCTGCGTGCTTATTTATTCCTGAAATATTTTGTCCCGCAATAATACAGGCATTTGGTTTACTTTGGTAGGCATAATCTTTTATGGTGAAGGATGTTGAACTGGCTGAAATATCTAAGCGTGCCCAGCCATAGTAGGTGTTTGATCCAACATTTAGTTTTAGTGCTAGGTATTTATCTGCCGCGCCTATCCAATTTCCCTCACTAGTTCCCAAAGCCATGGTACCGGGCTTGCTAGAATCATACCATGTTACCAGCGTGTCGCAAATACTAGTAGATGCAGATAATGCCCAAGGTAAATGCACACTAGCTACCAATGCCCCTGCATAAGCATTGTTATTATATGGGGAACACATCACCCCAGCTGTGCCAGCACCTCCACCGTAATAAATTAAGAAGTCAACAATGGTGTCATTATTCAAGTCTAAAGGATAAGTGGCATTGGGAGTAGCGTCAGGTATGTCAGTATATATTATTTGTGAGTATAATTTACTGTTAACAACAAACAACATTAATAAGCAAAATATAGATGCTACCTTTTTTAGAAACATTAGTTTTGTTTTCATTTTTTTATTAATAGTTTTTATCGTTCTTTCCCATTACTTTTTTTGTAAATATAATACTGTTTTGTGAGGCTAACATTTTAATTTTAGCCTTATGGTTTTGTAACTATATTTAACTTAGAGTCTATTATATCTTGTCTTGAGACATAGGATACTTGGGTATTATAAGCAGAACGCTTTAGCGTATTCGCATAACGCCTTTGGCGAATTTATGATAATTTAGAGTAACGTTTTGTGGGTTTAAGGAGTTGGCGATTTCGAAGCACAAAACTGTCTGCCACCAATGAATTAGATACGAAGCACAAAGCTTCAATTAACCACTGAACTGCTAATTTCTTGTAGGTGACGTTATCGGTTGGTTCTTCTATTTGTTTGATAATATGTCGTTTTAAAATTAAACAATTGTCTGCACTTTCGGCTGAGTTGGTTTGTAAATTAATTGATAGGCGTTGAATAAAGTGAGAATTTTTTTCATCAATGATTATTTGTTCTTTTTTACTAATTCAACTATTTTATTATACAGCAAATTCTCTTCTATTGGTTTGGAAACGTAACTATCCATTCCAAATTCTTTACATTTAGAAACGTCCACGGTAGTTACATCTGCTGTCAATGCAATGATTGGAATGTGAGATTTCAATGTTTTACGTATGTATTCTGTTGCCTCAAAGCCGTTCATTTCTGGCATATGCAAATCCATCAAAATAATATCGTAAGTATTGGTTTGCATTTTTTCTATTGCCAATTTTCCATTGCCTACTATTTCATATTCAAAGCCAAAATCATTCAGTATAATCTTAATTAGTAATTGATTTAATGCTACATCTTCGGCTACTAAGACCCGCAGGTTTATAATTTCTGAAACAGGGTTTAATAGAATAATTTCTTCTTCAAGTTTTAGATTTGCTTTACCAAAAGGCAGTACAAAGCTAAATGCAGAACCTTCACCAAGTTTACTTTTTACGTTAACACTTCCTCCTTGACCTTCTACTAATTGTTTTACAATAGATAGCCCCAACCCAGTGCCTCCATAAGAAGTAGATGTGTTAAATTCAGCCTGTTCAAAAAGATTAAAAATGGAATTTAATTTATTGTCAGCAATGCCAATTCCTGAATCGGAAACTACAAATTCAATGGTCACATTTTCTTTGTCTTCGTGCAGTAATTTGATAGTTAGTTTAATTTTTCCCTTGTGTGTAAATTTTATGGCATTGCTAAGGAGATTAAAAAAAATCTGATTTAGTCTTAATGAGTCGCACAAAAGTATCGAAGGTACTTTGCTGTCGTGTTCTATTGCAAGTTCTAAATTCTTTTCTTTTATTTTCAGGTCAAAAGAATGTAGTATTGCGCTTATTGATTTCCGAATTTCGATGGGGTGTTTTTCAAATGTCATTTTACCTGCATCTACTTTTGCCAAATCAAGTATATCATTTATAAGCAGGTTTAAAGACTTCCCGCTTGTATTTCTAGCTTCCAGAAATTCTTTTTGTTGTGACCCTAATTCAGTTTTCAATAACACATTTGTAAACCCCAAAATGGAATTTAATGGTGTACGAATTTCGTGACTCATGTTAGATAGAAACTGTTGTTTGGACTTTGCAGCATTTTCTGCAGATACCTTTGCATCTATCATTTCTTTTTCAAACATTTTGCGTTCGGTAACATCTCTCGCGGCTGCAAAAACCCCAAGAACATTGCCTTTATTATCTTTATATACAGAAGCATTGTATAACACATCCGTCAAATTTCCATTTTTATGTTTTATCGTTAGCGGATAGTCGGCAACAAAACCTTTTTCAAAGACCTGCTGATAACCCTCTTGTGCTTTTTGCGGTTCAGTAAAATAATTGGAGAAATCAGTATCAATCAATTTTTCACGTTCAACCCCCGTAACTTTTATTGATGCTTCATTCACATCTGTTATTTTTCCATCGGCACTAATGGTTACAAGTGGGTCTAAACTTGCTTCAATTAAACTACGGGCATACTGCGATGCTTGTTTTTGTTCGGTAACATCCAAATTAGTTCCCACGACCCATTCAGCCTGACCGACAGCATTTATTCGTACGGTTTCTATAGCTTCTATAAAACACTGAACACCATCGCTCGCCCTAATAATTTTAAAAGAACGCTTGCTGCTCCCTAAATTTCTTACTGTATCCTGCAATATTCTTTCCTGGTCGGCACGGTCTTCGGTGACCACGGCATTGCTCCAGGTTGAATACTCTATTAATCCATCGGCTGTTGGTGCTACGCCATAAATACGAAACATCTGTGCATCCCACCTAATTTTATTTGTAATCACATTCCATTCCCAAACACCTACTCCTGATGCTTTAGTGGCCAAACGGATGCGCTCTTCGCTGGCCTGCAATTTTTCTTGTGATTGTTTTGAATCGGTAACATCCCGTGCTGCTGCAAAAACGCCAAGCACTTTGCCTTTATCATCTTTATAAACAGAAGCATTATATAACACATCTGTCAAATTTCCATTTTTATGTTTGATTGTTAGGGGATAATCAGCCACAAAACCTTTTTCAAAGACCTGCTGATAACCTTCTTCTGCTTTTTGCGGTTCAGTAAAATAATTGGAGAAATCCGTATCAATCAATTTTTCACGTTCAACTCCCGTAACTTTTATTGATGCTTCATTCACATCTGTTATTTTTCCATTGGCACTAATGGTAACAAGAGGGTCTAAGCTCGCTTCAATTAAACTACGAGCATACTGCGATGCTTGTTTTTGTTCGGTAACATCCGTCAGAATACTCAAATTAAAATCTGGTTTTATCCGTACTGCCTGATATTGAACTTTTTTAGGAGTACCCTTTTTAGATATAAAACCAAATTCGCCTATTTCTTCACCTTTTTTAATATATTCTTCATATTGTGCAGCGGCATTGGGATTGCTGGTTGTGATTAAATCGCCAACATTCATATCCAGCAATTCATTAATCGAATATTCAAATATTTCTGCTGCTGCTTTATTTACCTCTAAATAATTCCCTTTATCATCAGCAACAATTATCGGTGCTATGCTTTTTTCGAAAATCAATTTAAACTTTTCTTCACTTTCATTTAGCTTCTGTTCTATTTTAGCTTCTGTTCTTTTTAAAGCAGATTTTTTTGGAGATGATGTTTTCATATTAATTGAAGCTTTTAAGATTATCTGAAATCATTTTGCAATGTAATATAAATACGGCTCTGTCCGAAATTGCAGTTTTGTTCATTTTTGCACTGTTGGCAAATGTTAGCAATGACGTCATAGCATGACCGCTAACGTTTCGGGGGTTTGCGATGGCGGGGTGTTTTAGCACTAAACTTTGTTCGGAGAACCAAACTTTGATTAACCACAAAACTGTCTGCGGAGCACGAAGCCCCGCCTATTGCAAATGTGCTGTGTGCGCCTTGAATGACAAATATAGTTCTTTATCAAAAAATAAAGA
>JBBALJ010000145.1:0-5808 GCA_040403075.1 Bacteroidia bacterium | reverse complement strand
CCGGATTAGTTAGTTGTAAAAAAGATTACATTAATGAAGTAGAAGCTTCTAAAAAGCCTATTGATGCATCTAAAGTTGTTAACTTTAAAGACATTAAAGTAAACGCATCATTTGATTGGAAATCGACCAAAGAAATTACCATTAATTTACAACCATTGTCTACACCTGTTAAAATCAACAACACCCTATTGGTAAAAACAGAAAAAGGAGAAGTATTGTTCAGTAAATTGCAAACAATGAACGAAGCTTTTACTGGCAAAATTTTAGTTCCAGCTAACTTGACTAATTTAGTTGTAAGCTTTGGTACTATTAGCAAAACAGAAACCATCACTAACAACCAAGTAAATTTTAATTACATGGTTGAAGCAGCTTCAGCAGAGTAATTTCTAACATACATTTAATAATAAAAAAAATAAAGACATGAAAAATATAAAATTTATTGCCGCATTAATTTTAACCGGACTTTTAAGCTTAGGTTCAAATGCACAAACTCTTTCTACTATTACCGCTGAGAGCGGAAGTAGAACTGCAGACCAGGCAAATTGCTGGTCATTTGGAACATTTACGCCTTCTAATGCAAGTGTAATATCAGGAAGATATTCATATAGAGGAAATTAAGCAACTAATAATAGTATTGGTTCTGCATGGATAAAAGCACCTTGGTGTAAATTTGGCTCATCTATGAACATAACATTGAAAGCTAGAAATGATGGTGGCGCAGCAACATGGAGAGGATTAGTATTTAGCTATTATACTTATGATGCAACTAAAGCATATGGACAAGGCACTTTAGTTAGATTTGATTCGGTTAGATACGGCACAGGTATTAGTCCAGTGGTTTCTTCAACAGTTCCTAATTCAACTCAAAATATTACAATTGCTGTCCCTAGTGCACTTATTGGAAATAACATTGTTTATGCAATAATGATAAGTGCAATAGGTGGCGGTGGTACTGGAAGATGGATTTTAGATGATATTTCTATACCAGCTACATATTGGTCTGACCCTTCAAATTCATGTTTTCCTTTAGCTTTAATAGTTGATGCAGATAATGATGGTGTTCAAGATTCTGATGATGCTTATCCAAATGATGCTGCAAGAGCTTATAATATTTACTACCCATCTGCAACTACTTATGGTACTCTAATGTTCGAAGATTTATGGCCTAGCATGGGTGATTATGATTTTAATGATTTAGTCCTAGGATACAGATATAACTTAGTTACTAATGCTGCAAACAAAGTAGTGGAAGCAAAAGCAACTTATATTACAAAAGCTGTAGGTGCCACATTGCACAATGGGTTTGCCGTTCAATTAGATGGAGTAGCAGCTTCAAAAGTTACTGCGGTAACAGGCGCAAAATCAAATGGGGTAAATTGGTTGACTTTATCTGGAAACGGAACTGAAAGTGGACAAACTTATGCTAACATTGTTGTGTTTGATGATGCTTTACGTATCATGCCTAATCAAGGTGGTTCATGTATCAATACATATTCTGGAAATCCATTTGTAACCCCTGATACGACCAACATAACTGTAAGTTTTACTACAGCAGCAGGACAAGCAATAGATCCCTCTATTATCAGAGTCAATCCTTACATAATTATCAACCAAACTAGAAACAAAGAAGTTCACTTAGCTAATTTTGCTCCAACAGATAAAGCTTCAAGCGAATATTTTGGAACATATTCAGATAATACTACTTCTGCTTCAAGTTCATACAAAACAAAAGGAAGTAATTTGCCTTGGGCTTTGGATGTGCCAGCAACTATTCCATACATGAAAGAAAAAGTTGACTTTATCTCAGGTTATTTAAACTTTGCCAATTGGGCACTAAGCAATGGAACATCTAATACTGATTGGTACCTAAACAATATAGGAAATCGAGATAGTTCTAAAATATATTAAGAGCAATTTCTAAGCTCAATTACGTAAAAAAGGCTATCCACGGATAGCCTTTTTTATTATTTTTATATCTGCTTGAATAACATAAAAAAGGATTGTTGAACATCCCTTTTATTTTAACTCAAGTAAATGGACTATTTACCCAATTCAAGATTACCTAAATCTTCTTCTTCTTTTAGCTTCATGATTTGATCTAAAGCGTCTGGAACCACATCACTGCAAATGGTAATAAAGCTTCCTTTTACAGCATTTTTAATGGCATATTCAATGGCCTCTTTTTCTTTTTTGATGGTAGTAACTTTTTTGTTTGCATCAATCTCGCTAATACCAGAAGTCATCAAATCAATAATCTCTTCTTCCGTTCTTCCTCTCAAGTTTTTATCCTGACGAATGATAATTTCATCAAACATTTTGGCAGCTACTTTTCCAAGGTTTATGGTATCTTGATCTCTTCTATCACCCACACCTGCAATAACCCCCACCTTTTGGGTTGCATTTATTTTGCTCAACATATCAGCTATGGCTTCAAAACCTGCAGTATTGTGCGCATAATCTACCATCACATCAAAGTTTTTAAATCTAAAGATATTCATACGGCCTGGAGTTTGTGCTGGCCCAGGAATAAATGTAGCCAAAGCCAATCGCATATCTTCTATTTTATAATTGCGGATAAATCCTGCAAGAATGGTTGGAAGAATATTGGCGATGTTATAAGTTGCTCTACCACCAAATGTTAATGGAATATTAATTGCTTTCTCAACCCTTATTTTCCATGTTCCTTTGCAGATTGTTACATAATCGTTTTCGAAGATAGCAGCTAATCCACCTTTGGCAGTATGTTCTTTAATAATAGGATTGTTTTCATCCATACTAAAGAAGGCATGTTTGCAACGCAAATCTTTAGTCATGCCTACCGTGTGTTTATTGTCGGCATTTAATATGGCATAACCTCCAGGAAGAACGCTTTCTGGTACCACCGCTTTCACTCTTGCTAATTGTTCAATGGTATCAATATCGCCTAAGCCTAAATGATCTTCAGCAACGTTGGTAACAATGGCTATGTCACAATTGTGGAAACCTAAACCTGAACGTAAAATCCCTCCCCTTGCACACTCCAATACGGCAAAGTCAACCGTTGGGTCCTTTAATACAAATTCTGCGCTTACAGGCCCTGTGCAATCGCCTCGCATCATCAATTGATTTTGAATGTATACTCCATCAGTGGTGGTATAGCCCACTTTATGTCCCATGGTTTTTACCATGTGAGCCATTAAACGAGTTGTGGTTGTTTTTCCATTGGTACCTGTTACAGCAATAATTGGAATACGTGCTGTGCTTCCAAGTGGATAAAGCATATCTATAACTGGTTCTGCAATATTCCTAGGCAATCCTTCCGCTGGATCAATGTGCATCCTAAATCCTGGTGCTGCATTTACTTCAATAACACCCCCACCTGATTCTGCCAATGGCTCTGATAGACTATTAGCCATTATATCGATTCCACAAATATCTAGACCAATGATGCGGGCAATACGCTCACACATAAAGATATTATCTGGATGCACCATATCTGTTACATCTGTTGCCGTTCCACCAGTGCTTAGATTTGCTGTAGGTTTCAACCAAAGCTCTTCTCCTTTTGGCAAAACTGAACTTAAGGTCAATCCTTTCTTATTCAAAATATCCATTGTAAAATCATCCACCTTTATGCTGGTCAATGTTTTCTCATGGCCATAACCCCTTCTAGGGTCTAAGTTTGTAATATCAATTAACTCTTGAATACTGTGTTTTCCATCACCCAAAACTGATGCAGGTTTTCGTATGGCTGCAGCAATAAATTTGTAGTTAATTACCAATACACGGTGGTCAAGACCTGTAATGAATTTTTCAACGATTACCCCACGCGAATATTTTTTAGCGGCTTCTAGTCCTTTAACGGCATCATCCCAATTGTTAATATTAGTGGTTGCACCCTTGCCATGATTTCCATCCACAGGCTTGGTAACTATAGGGTATTTGATACTTTCAATAGCCGCTTCTAAACCTTCTTCGGTATATACAATTCTACCTTTTGGAACAGGAATTTCTGCCGCGCCTAATAGGTTTTTGGTTTCTTCTTTATCGCATGCTATATCTACAGCAATGCTGCCTGTAGTACTAGCAATCGTAGCTCTTATACGTTTTTGGTTTACACCATATCCTAGTTGAACGAGTGAATTTCTGTTTAAACGAATATAGGGTATACCTCGAGCCACAGCTTCATCCACAATGCAACCAGTACTTGGCCCAAGGCGCTCGTCTTCGCGAATTTCTCTTAGTGTTTGAATATCGTTTGCTAGGTCATATTCAGTGTTATTTATTAATGATTTGGCTATTTCAACGGCAGCTTTAGCAGCATATACCCCTGCTTTCTCTTCCATATAGCTAAAAACCACGTTGTAAATGCCATCTTTTCCTGTTCCCCTAGTGCGCCCAAAACCGCAGTTCATGCCTGCTAAGCATTGAATTTCTAATGCAATATGTTCTATTACATGTCCCATCCAAGTGCCTTCTTTTACTCTCATAAAGAAGCCTCCATCCACACCTTCTGAGCAGCGGTGTCCATACATTGTAGGAAACAGTTTTTCTAATCTTTCACCAAAACCGGGTATCAGATTCGTTGGCTGTTGCTCCAATTCTTCAAGATCAAGGCGCATCTGAATCAACTTATGCCTGCGAATTGACCAATAGTTAGGTCCTCGCATAATTTTAATGTCTAATACTTTCATAGTCTAATATTATTGTAATGTTAATAGTTAATTGTTTTTAGTTTGGCGATTTTAAGTGTAAGTATATATTCGCACACTTCAGAAACAATAATAAATAAAATACATTGGAAAAACCAAAAGGCAAGCTAATTTCAGTTGGAGGGGCTGAAGATAAGGGCACAGACTTAGAGCAAGGATTTATTCAACGCAATCGTTTAAACTTTTTTGAACTAGGCATATTAAAAAGAATCGTTGTTGAAACAGGCGGAACTGACAAGCGAATAGAGGTAATAACAACCGCGTCATCTATTCCATTAGAAGTGGGTGACAATTATGTAAACTCTTTTGGTAAAATAGGTTGTACCAATGTAGGTGTTATTGACATACGTAATAGGGCAGATGCAAGCAATCCGGATTTTATAGAAAGAATAAAGAATTGCGATTGCGCCATGTTTAGTGGTGGTGATCAATTGCGATTAACAAGCATATTTGGAGGTACAGATATTTACCAAATTCTTCATGATAGGTATATGAGCGAATCAAGCTTTGTTATTGCTGGAACCAGCGCAGGTGCTATGGCTATGAGCAATACCATGATTTATCAAGGCAAGAGTGAGTTAGCCCACTTAAAAGGAGAAGTTAAAATTACAACAGGTTTGGCTTTTGTTGCCAATGTTATCATCGATTCTCATTTTGATAAGCGCGGTAGATTTAGTCGTTTAGCGCAAGCTGTTGCTAGTAACCCTCAATGCTTAGGAATTGGCTTGGGAGAAGATACAGGCGTTATAGTAACCAACGGAAATGAATTAGAAGTAGTAGGAAGTGGTGCAGTAATTATTGTGGATGGAAAAGACATCAATCATAGCAATATAACAGACGTTGATTTTGGTGCGCCCATTTCTGTTGAGAACATAAGGGTAAGTATTCTGGTAAGAGGTAATGGCTATTTACTAAAAGAAAGAAAATTTTTATCAGAGATGATAGCTGCTATAAGCTAGTTATACGTCTATCATACGTTTATTAGGCAGTTTTTTAAAGGCGTCAAATGCTTATTATGTTTGTAAAAAGGTATTAAATAAATAAAATTTATTTTATCAGAATCTATCTTTACCTAATTTTCTATTGCATAATAATATTTTTCATTCCATGATACTTT
>JBBALJ010000144.1:0-5857 GCA_040403075.1 Bacteroidia bacterium | reverse complement strand
AGCGGTAGATATCGTCATTTTAAACCACAACGGACAAAAATTTTTGGATGAATGCATCCAGTCGGTGCAGCAATCAAGCTACAAAAACCTGCATTTGTATGTAGTTGATAATGCTTCTACCCAAGATGATGTACAGTATTTACAAAGCCATTACCCTGAAGTAAAAATAATCCAAAACCCTAATAACAACGGCTATTGCGCTGCCTATAACCTTGCTTTTGAAGCTTGTCCAAGCAAATACATGGTATGCCTTAACAATGATGTAACCGTAGCTAAAGATTGGATTGAAAGCATGGTGGATTTGGCTGAATCAGACGAAAACATTGCAGCTATTCAACCCAAATTGCTTTCTTATTTTGATGGAACTAAGTTTGAATACGCTGGTGCATCAGGAGGTAAAATGGACATCTATGGGTTTCCTTTCTTGCGTGGCCGCTTGTTCGACAGCATCGAATCTGATAAGCAACAATATGATGATACCACCCAAATATTTTGGGCCAGTGGAGCGGCTATGTTTATACGCAAGTCTGCGCTTAAAGTAAGTGGTTTATTAGACGAAACCATCGTACACCACATGGATGAAATTGATTTGTGTTGGAGATTACGTATGTCGGGATTCAAAATTTATGTGCAACCTAAATCCATTATCAATCACATTGGGGGTGCTACCATACAATCAAAGAGTTTTAAAAAAATATATTGGAATCACCGAAACTCACTCTATATCATGTTTAAGAATTATGAGTTGAGGCAAGTGCTTTCACTTACACCTGTTCATATTTTCTTGGATTATGTAGCAGTTGCTTATGCCATTTGCATCTTCAATTATAAAATGGCAGGAGGCATATTGGCTGCACATGTATGGCTTATCACCAATATGTTTCTCATTATGCGCAAACGCAGAGAAACCCAATCTATTCGAGCGGTGGGAGATGAAGCTGTATTGCCTTTTATGTATAAAGGCAGTGTGGTGTTAGAGTATTTTTTTAAGAGAAATAAAACCTATTCAAGTCTATCTAAATTAAACAGTAAATGAAAATATCAGTAATACATGAAGCATTAAATGGTCTGATTGTACTTCAACCAGAAGTATTTGAAGACGAAAGAGGATTTTTTCAGGAGGTATACCGCAAAGACCAATTCTTGGAATTTGGTATCAAAGAAGAATTTGTACAAGACAATCATTCTCGTTCATCCAAAGGGGTGTTGAGGGGTCTACATTTTCAATGGGAGCCACCAATGGGCAAGGTAATGCGTGTGACCCAAGGAGAAGCTTTCTTAGTGGCAGTAGATGTTAGAAAAGGCTCACCTGCACTAGGCCAATGGTATGGCGAGACTGTAAGTGCCAAAAACAAAAAAATGGTATGGGCTCCTGCAGGCTTTGCACGTGGCTTTTGTGTGCTAAGCGATTTTGCCGAGATACAATACAAATGCAGTGGCTTGTATAGCAACAAAGCAGAGTCGGGTATCCTTTGGAATGACCCAGAAATTGGCATCGTTTGGCCTATTGAAAACCCAACCTTATCTGAAAAAGATAAAAATGCCCAAACCTTGAAAGAATGGTTGAATAACGACAACTCAAACAACTTTACCTATGCACGCTGATAATAAAATATTGATACTAGGCGGTGCAGGCTATGTAGGAACAACCCTTGCGCCTTTTTTAAAATCTTGCGGATATGATATTACGGTGGTTGATATTGGATGGTTTGGCAACAAGCTAACTGATGATATTCACTATATCCAATCGGATATTTTTGATTTGAAAACAAGTGATGTTGAAGACTTTCATACCATCATATTTTTAGCAGGATTATCAAATGATCCTATGGCGGAATTTTCGCCAAAAGACAATTTCATTTACAATACAGGCTTACCAGCTTATATTGGATACATTGCCAAAGAAGCAGGTGTAAAGCGTTTGATTTTTGCTAGTTCATGCTCTGTGTATGGCTTCACCTATAACAGAACTTTTAGCGAAGATGATATTGCCATCAGCAATTATCCTTATGGTGTATCCAAACTTCAAGGCGAAAAATCTCTATTGGCTTTAGCTGATGAAGACTTCTCGGTAATATGCTTACGACAAGGAACGGTAAGTGGGTACTCTCCACGCATGCGACTAGATTTGGCCATCAATACCATGTTTAAAAATGCCATAGCTAATAATGAAATCAAACTGAGTAACCACAAAATATGGCGACCTATTTTGGGCTTAAAAGACTTATGCAAGGCCTATAAATTAGCTATCGAAAGTGATTTAAATTTTGGAGAAGTTATCAATGTAACATCATTTAATTCAACCATTGGCGAGTTAGCTAAATCGGTGGAAGAGTTTATGCTTGACAAATACAGTCTAAGTATCAAAGCAAGCGACCTGCATGTGGAAGATTATAGGAACTACAAGGTGAGCATCGAAAAGGCAGAAGAGCTTCTTGGATACCACCCAAGCCAAGATTGTTTTAGCATCATAAATGATTTGAACGACAACCTAACACAGTTCAATGATTTTACCAATGAGGCTTATTACAATATTGAAGTATTCAAAAAAATAATGAATCAAAAACTAGTTTATTCATAATTAATCCTAACACAACGATGAAAAAAGCTTTAATCATAGGCGCTAACGGCCAATTGGGTTCAGACATTGATAGCTGTATGTTGAAACATAACTATGTAACACTTACACCTAATCATGCAGAATTAGACATTGTTGATTTTGACAAAGTAAAACAATACTTAAGCAAGCATAAGCCTGATGTGGTTATCAATACTGCTGCTTATCACCATGTGGATTTATGTGAGGAACATCCTGATTTGGCTGCTAAAATCAATACCGAAGCACCTGCATTCCTAGCCAAAATTTGCAAAGAAATGAATAGCAAGTTTATTCACTTCATCACAGATTATGTTTTTGATGGCATCAAGCATAAACCCTATATAGAATCGGATTATCCAAACCCATTGAATGTATATGGCCGAAGCAAATTCGAAGGAGAGAAAGCCATATTAATTGAAAACAGCTATGCACTGATTGTGCGTGTATCTGCCATTTATGGTGTGAATCCATGTAGGGCTAAAAATGGTTTGAATTTTATTCAGCTGATGTTGAAGCTGGCTAATGAAAAAGATGAATTGAATGTGGTGGGTGATGAAATTGTATCGCCAACTGCTACTTATGATATTGCCAATTCATTGCCCTTGTTGATAGAAAAAGAAGTATGTGGCATTGTTCATCTTACTTCAGAAGGAGAATGTAGCTGGCATGATTTCGCATCAGAAATATTCAATTATACCAATACCGAAATCAAACTAAACAAGGTGGATTCGGCATTTTTCCCTGCCAAAACACCTCGTCCAAAATACTCTGTTTTAGAGAACGATAGCATCAAAGCCAAAGGCCTTCCAAGCCTGCCTCACTGGCGCGATGCTTTGCACAATTATTTAAACACCATTAAGAACTAAAAATTATTCATGACGACCCGTATTGCTAATATGGATTATGCAAAAGAAATTCTAGCTTTAAAAAAGGCGAAGAATGCAGTCATCTTAGTACATTATTATCAAGAAGAAGCCATCCAAGAAATTGCCGATTTTTTTGGTGATAATTTGGCTTTATCTAAGCAAGCAGCAAGCACAGATGCAGATATCATCGTATTTGCGGGTGTGCATTTTATGGCAGAAACCGCTAAGATTTTAAACCCAAACAAAAAGGTACTGCTGCCAGATTTAGAAGCTGGTTGTTCATTAGCAGAATCTTGCACTGCAACAGATTTTAAAGCATTTAGAGAACAACACCCTGATCATATTGCCATCACGTATATTAATTGTTCGGCTGATGTAAAAACATTGAGTGACATCATTTGTACATCATCTAATGCAAAGAAAATTGTTGAATCCATTCCAAGTGAACAACCTATCATTTTTGCACCTGATAAAAATTTAGGTAGATACTTAGCCACTGAAACAGGTCGTGATATGTTGCTATGGGATGGTGCTTGTGTGGTGCATGAGGCATTCTCATTTGACAAGCTTTTGGCATTTCACAAAAAGCATCCAAATGCCAAGATAGTGGCACATCCAGAATCGGAATCACATATTTTGAAAGTTGCCCATTTTGTGGGTTCAACCCTTGCCATGATTGACTATGTGAAGAAAGACGCAAGCACCGAATTTTTAATTGCGACTGAGGTGGGTATTCTACATAAAATGATGCAAGAAGTACCTTACAAAACCTTTATAACTGTTCCATCCAAAGAAGACAATACCTGTGCTTGTAGCGAATGTGCTTACATGAAAGTAAACACGATGGAAAAACTTTATAAGTGCTTACTGAATGAAACACCCGAGATCATCTTGTCACAAGAAGTCATTCAAAATGCTACCCTACCCCTTGAAAGAATGTTAGCCTTATCAAACTAAAAAAATGAAAAACACAGATATACTTATCATTGGTTCTGGTATTGGAGGTTTGTCGCTAGCTGCAAAAATAAACAGCCTAAACCCTGAGCTAAAAATTTGCATCATTACCAAATCAGATGCCATTGAGGGCAATACAAGGTACGCCCAAGGCGATGTAGCTGCTGTAATGGACACCATCAATGATTCATTTGAAGACCATATCAACGACACCTTAAAATGTGGTGCTGGTTTATGTGATAAAGACATTGTTGAAATGGTGGTTCGCAAAGCGCCTGAAAGGATAAAAGAACTCATTCAATTGGGCGTTCAATTCGACAAAAAATCGAATGGCAATATTCACCTAGCCTTAGAAGGCGGTCATGTTGCTCCACGTATAGCACACCACAAAGACAAAACAGGATTTGAAATTGAAACGGTTTTGCTAAATCGTGTTCAAAAATGCAAAAACATAAAAATCATTCCCCATCAATTGGTGGTTGATTTGATTATTGAAGAAGAAAATGGCATAAAAAGATGCAGCGGTGTGAGCATTTACGAAGACTTAAAAGACAGACTAAGTAATATCTACGCATCAGTTACTGTGCTTGCCACAGGCGGCTGCGGACAAGTATATAAAAATACAACCAACCCTAAAGTAGCTACCGGTGATGGATTTGCCATGGCTTACAGAGCAGGAGCTGAATTACAGAACATGCGCTTTATTCAATTTCATCCAACTTCCTTGTATGAAGAAAAACATAATGAAGTTTCCTTTTTGATATCAGAAGCCGTTAGAGGTTTTGGTGCACATATTATTGATGCCGATGAAAATCGATTTTTGTTTGCATACGATAAAAGAGGAGAACTAGCCACAAGAGACATCATTAGTGCTGCCATATTTGAGCATATGCAAGCTAAGAAAGCCAAACATGTTTACCTTGACATGAGGCATTTGAATGTAGAAGCCTTCGAAAATCATTTCCCCATTATCACCGAAAAGTTGAAAGAATTGGGCTATAATTTCTCTTTTGATTTAATACCCATTGTTCCTTCTGCACATTATCAAAGCGGTGGCATAAAAGTAAATAGCAAAGTACAAACCAATATCGATAATCTTTATGCATTAGGTGAAGTGTCATGCACAGGGTTGCATGGAGCAAACAGATTAGCTTCAAATTCACTGCTAGAAGCATTGGTATTTTCTCATGAAGCGGCATTGGAGATTGTAAATACCATTAAAGTGGTTGAGCAACCAACAAAAGAGACTTACGAAAAAACCATTGATTACACTGATAATACCTGGGTACAAAACGAAATTGAAATCCTAAAAGAAATGATGAGCTCGGCAACCTTCCAATCTGAAAGTTATAACTACAACAATGTATTAGATAATATCCAATACCATTAGCGTCCTAAAGACTCGACTAAGAGTTCTTTAAAAGTATTGATATTAAAG
>JBBALJ010000143.1:2746-5930 GCA_040403075.1 Bacteroidia bacterium | reverse complement strand
TTGAATTCATTACCCAATCTTAGGTAGCTTTCATCCATGTGGATGCTTACTATTTTATGAATATACTTATCAGAGATATTGAGATCAATCCTATAAATATCATAAGGTTGATTTAACTCTACCCTATAATTTACAACTTGTCTTTGCCTTTGTCTGACAATTCCAAACAACTTATTTTGCTTAACATTATATTCAATTTTAGGGTAAAAATAACCTCTTGCCGACAAGGCATTTTTCATACTTTTCATTGACTTTTCAATCAAGCTTGAGTCAAGAATTACGGGATTAACACCAATGTCATATCTAAAAAACCTTTTTAACCAATTATCTTTTTTACCCGGTAATCCTACACCAGGAACACCTAATCGATAAAACCAAACATTCAATCTAGCAAGGCCTAAAAATTTCTTGTTAGGTTTTTGTCGAATACTTTCTTCCAAAACACCTTTCACAAAACGGCTTCGGTTACCTTCAACAATTTTTACATTATTTTTTACAAGTTGATGTTCGTTTTGAAGCTGTCGTTTGGCTAAATTGCACGAAAATAAAAAAGACATGGTAAGCAACAGCACACCTACTCTATTCATTTTAAATATGTTATCTAAAAATACTATCAATTTTATTCGTTCACTAAAAGATAAAAAAACGCGTCAGCAAGAAATGCTCTTTACTGCCGAAGGTACAAAATCTGTACTAGAATTGTGCCATGCTTCAAAAATAAGCGTAAAGGGCGTTTTTGCAACAAAAGATTGGATGGAGGAACATGCCTCTGAAATTCCTAGAAACATTGATTTGAATGAAGTTTCCAATAAAGAGTTAGATCAAATCAGTTCACTAAAGACACATCAAAATGTTTTGTTGATGGCCCAAATTCCTTCAAGAGAATTAGCCGATGCTGATTTCTCCTCAGGCTTGCATTTAGTAATTGATACCGTTCAAGATCCAGGAAATTTAGGAACGATTATTCGCATAGCTGATTGGTATGGGATTAAAAATATTGTTTGTTCGAATGCTTGTGCAGATGCTTACAACAGCAAGACCATCCAAGCTAGCATGGCTTCTATAGATAGGGTAAATGTATTCTACACCGATTTAAAAGATTTTCTATCTGAAAAAAAACTACCTGTTTATGGAGCTGTGATGGATGGACAAAATATAAAAGAAGAAAAGTTAATAACACCTGCATTTTTATTAATTGGTAATGAAGGCAAAGGCATTAGTCCAGAACTAAAACCATTCATAACACATGCTATTACCATTGCAAAAGTAGGTGAAGCAGAAAGTCTCAATGCCGCCATAGCCACAGCCATTATTTGCGATAGAATGGTTTTTAGTTAACTGTAACTAGATAAGTTTTTGTAAAAGTTGAACTGAAAAATTAGCGCATTTTTCACTATAAACTATCAACCTCCAACCAACAACTACTTCTTCTTTTCCATCGTAGCTTTGATAAACTTAACGAACAATGGATGTGGATTCAATACTGTGCTTTTATACTCAGGGTGAAATTGCACACCAACAAAGTAAGGGTGAGATTTGATTTCAATGATTTCAGCCAATTTGGTTTCTGGATTAATACCCGTAACCACTAAACCATTTTTCTCAAAATCGGCTTGGTACTTACTGTTAAACTCATAACGATGTCTATGACGCTCGCTAATCTTAGTTTTTTCGTATGCTTTATATGCCTTGCTATCTTTTTTAACTTCACAAGTGTATGAACCCAAACGCATGGTACCACCTTTCATGGTGATATCCTTTTGGTCGGCCATCATATCTATTACTGCGTGTTTTGATTTTGGATCCATTTCGCTGCTGTGTGCGTCTTTCCAACCAATTACATTGCGGGCAAATTCAATTACGGCCATTTGCATCCCTAAACAAATACCGAAGAAAGGCACATTGTTTTCGCGAGCATATTTTATGGCAGTTATCTTACCCTCAATACCTCTATCTCCAAAACCTGGAGCAACCAAGATACCATCCATTTCGCCTAACTTTTGTTCAACATTCTCATCGGTTATCAATTCTGAATGTATCAATTTCAAATCCACCTTACATTCATTTTTGGCACCTGCATGAATGAAGGCCTCAAGGATAGATTTATAAGCATCAGGTAATTCAACATACTTACCAACCAAACCTATTCTAACCTCATTCTTAGGATTTTTGTATTTGGTCAAAAAGCTTGTCCAATCTTCTAGTTCTGGCTCATTTTTAGTTGAAAGTTTTAACTTTCTCAAAACAATTTTATCCAACTTCTCTTTCAACATCATCATAGGTACATCGTAGATGGTTGAAACATCTAAGGCCTCTATAACTGCATCTTGTTGAACATTACAAAACAAAGCTATTTTGCGTTTTTGCTCTTTGCTGATGGCATGTTCTGAGCGACATACCAAAATATCCGCTTGGACACCACTCTCCAAAAGCATTTTAACACTGTGTTGGGTTGGCTTGGTTTTTAATTCTTTGGTTGAATTTAAAAAAGGCAATAAGGTTAAGTGAATAAACACACAATCCTCTTCTTTCATTTCCCAATTCAATTGACGAACTGCTTCTATGTATGGCAGTGACTCAATATCACCAACGGTTCCACCAATTTCAGTAATGATAATTTCATACTGACCAGTTTCACCCAATAATTTTATTCTGCGTTTTATCTCATCTGTAATATGAGGAACTACCTGCACAGTCTTACCTAAAAAATCACCTTTACGTTCTTTTTCTATAACATGTTGGTAGATACGACCTGTGGTAACATTATTAGATTGTGAGGTTGGGGTGTTCAAAAATCTTTCATAATGTCCCAAATCCAAATCCGTTTCAGCACCATCTTCTGTCACATAACATTCACCATGTTCGTATGGGTTTAAGGTGCCTGGGTCGACATTGATATAGGGATCCAATTTTTGAATAGTAACCGTGTAACCTCTTGCTTGTAACAATTTAGCCAATGAAGCTGCGATAATACCTTTTCCCAATGATGATGCTACTCCGCCTGTAACGAAGATGTACTTTGATGTCATAATGCTTTATAGATTTGGAACGTAGCCTAGGTTTAACGAGGTTTTAAACCCTTCAACCATAAACTAAATATCTGTTTATGGGATACAAAAGTACGTTATTTTATTTAGGCTCACGAATACATTCTCAGAAAGGTTTTCAAGAATTTGTGAACATC
>JBBALJ010000143.1:0-2646 GCA_040403075.1 Bacteroidia bacterium | reverse complement strand
GATATGGGCTTTTATGATGATATCATGCGCATTGTAAGCTACTTGCCTGCAGATCGACAAACGATTTTATTTTCTGCCACAATGCCTCCTAAAATTAGGACCATGGCACAAAAGATTTTGCAACACCCTGAGCAAATTAACATCGCCATTAGTAAACCTGCGGAAGGCATCCTTCAACAAGCTTATTTGGCTTATGATGCACAAAAAGTGGCTTTGTTAAAACATATTCTGAACGAAAAAGAACACAATAGCGTCATCATTTTTGCTTCTACCAAAGAAAAAGTAAAAGAGTTAAACAAAGAACTATATCGCTCAGGTTTATCTATTAAGGCTTTTCACAGCGACTTGGAACAAGTGGAACGTGAAGACATCATGAGAGAGTTCAGAAACAAAAATGTACAAATCCTGATTGGCACTGATATTCTTTCTCGAGGCATAGATGTGGATGGAATTAGTTTGGTAGTTAACTTTGATGTACCACCAGACCCTGAAGATTATATCCATAGAATAGGCAGAACTGCCAGAGCAGAAAGCACTGGAACAGCCATTACTTTTATAAATCAAAAGGATCAAAGAAAATTCTTTGATATAGAGAACTTGATTGGAAAAGACATTCCTAAACTGAATTTGCCAGATGCATTAGGAGAAGCACCTTTGTATGAGCCTGAGAAAAAATTTGATAAACCTAAATTTGCAGGCAAAAAGCCATTCAAAAGAAAACCAAATTTTAAGCCGAAGGCTAATTAGAATAAGGAGTAGGATAATTTGAGAGAAATCTAAGTGAATAAAGACTTATTTGGATTTCATGTTTAGCAAAACCTCAGCCATAGCAAGGTCTTCAGGAGTCGTTATTTTGATATTACTATAAGCACCTTCCACCAAATGAATTTTAGCTCCTGCACTTTCTAACACACTTGCATCATCTGTAAAATTATCATGTTCCGCTTGCTGATATGCAGCTATAATTTCAGAACTATGAAATACCTGTGGGGTTTGAATAAGGTAGTAATTATTCCTGTTTACATTTTTGTTTCCAAGTAAATCAACCTCTCTAATAGAGTCTTTCAACCTAATGGCAAGCACGGCATTGCCTTTCTGTTCACAAGTATCATAAGCATTTGCTAATAATTCTTGGCTTACAATAGGTCTAACACCATCATGTATAGCAACCAAGCCATCTGAAACTGCTGAAAGACCATTCTTTACAGACTGAAAGCGAGTATCACCTCCAGCTACTAAAGTATGTGGAATGGAAAATGAATATTTTGTAATTAATTCTTGCCAGTAACTCATTTGAGATTGAGGAAGAACCAAAACTATTTGGATGTCTGATAGAGTAGCAAAAGCTTCAATGGTATGCATTAAAACAGGTTTGCCTTGCAACAATAGAAATTGCTTGGGAATTTCAGCTCCCATGCGCAATCCCTTACCACCAGCAACAATTAAGGCATACTTCTTCATTTAATATTTGTTGATTATTGGAAAATCATCAAATCTTAAAACCAAAATTTAGATAATTAACATGGCATCGCCATAAGCCAAGAATTTATATTTCTTTTTGATAGCTTCGTCATAAGCCTCCATCAACAATTCATATCCTGCAAAACCCGCAGCAGCCATAAGCAACGTAGATTCAGGTGGATGAAAATTGGTGATTAAGCAATTGGCTATTTTAAAATCATGGGGAGGGAAAAGGAATTTATCTGTCCAAAGTGTTAATGGGTTTAACCTATCTTTTGATGAAACCGAAGACTCGATAGCACGCATAACTGAGTTTCCAACTGCTACTACTTTCCTTTTTTCATCTATGGCTTGGTTCACAATTTGGCAAGCGTCAGGCAGAATTTCAAAAAACTCTGAATCCATTTTATGCTTGGTCAAATCTTCAACTTCAACCGTTCTGAATGCGCCTAAACCGTTATGTAAAGTGATATCAGCGAATTTAACCCCTTTAATCTCTAATCTCATCATCAACTCACGGGTAAAATGAAGACCAGCTGTTGGAGGGATAACTGCACCTACGTTTTTAGCAAAAATGGTATTGAATCTTTCTTTATCTAGTTTCTCAACAGGTCTGTCGATATATTTAGGCAATGGCATTTCACCCAATTTCTCAATGGTTTTCCAAAGTTCTTCGTCTGGACCTTCAAATAAGAAACGGATAGTACGACCGCGAGAGGTAGTATTATCAACTACTTCAGCCACTAAATCATCATTTCCAAAATATAATTTATTTCCAACACGAATCTTTCTAGCAGGGTCAACCAACACATCCCAAAGTTTCATTTCTTTGTTCAATTCGCGAAGCAAGAACACCTCAATCTTAGCACCTGTTTTTTCTTTGCTACCATATAAGCGTGCTGGAAAAACTTTGGTATTGTTAAGGATCATAACATCCTTATCGCTAAAGTATTTTAAAATGTCTTTGAACTCTTTGTGCTCAATCTTGCCTTTTTTGCGATCTAAAACCATCATTTTGGCTTCGTCTCTATTTTCAGCTGGATATTTTGCGATTAAACTATCTGAGAATTGGAACTTAAATTGTGATAACTTCATTTAGAATTGTTTAGTGTTATTGCATAATTCAGGCTAAAATACCTAAATTTTCGGACTGCAAATGTAATTTTATTTGGCAAAAAGTCAATA
>JBBALJ010000142.1:1909-6010 GCA_040403075.1 Bacteroidia bacterium | reverse complement strand
TACGGAGGCCTTGCTGGTCGTGACTTAGAGGCCATGGCTGTTGGTTTGGAAGAAGTGGTACAAGAAGATTATCTACATTACAGAATCACAAGCACACAATATTTAGGAAACCATTTATTAGAAGCTGGAATTCCTATTGTTCGACCTGCTGGTGGACATGCCATATACATTGATGCACGTGCTATGTTACCTCATATCAAACCATTGCAATATCCTGGTCAAAGCCTTGCAGTTGAAATGTATTTACATGCAGGTATTCGTGCTTGTGAAATTGGTACAGTAATGTTTGGTGCACAACCTGATGGAACTGAAAAAGAAGCATCCATGGATTTGGTGCGATTAGCCATTCCTCGTAGGGTTTACACCCAAAGTCATATTGATTATGTGATTGAGGCATTAACTGAAATCAATACTAGAAAGAATGAACTTGGTGGAATGAAAATTACTTGGCAGCCGCCTCAGTTGCGTCACTTCACTGCATGTTTCGACTTTATGTAGCATTGCAATAAAACTAAAAAAGCCAGCTAAGCTGGCTTTTTTTATATAAATATATTTGTAATTATACAGATTTAGGTCTGTAAGTATTGGTGCTAGCAGCCGATTTGGTGCTTACTTTGGTTGCTTTTGGTTGAGCTGTTTTAGCTGCAGTTTTCTTTGGAGCTGCTTTTTTAGCTGCCGCTTTTTTCGGTTTTTCTTCAGCCACTGCTTCCACTTTTTCTTCTTCTTTGTTTTCTTCAACTGCAGCCTCTTCAGTTTTTTCTTCAGCTAGTTTAGCAAAATCCAAAACATCTTTCAAAGCAGCATACCAGTTGATTAATTTTTTGATGTCACTGTCATATACACGCTCGCTGTCTAAGTCAATTGTTTCAATCAAATATTGACGTTGTGCTTTTGCATCATCTTTAGGTGTTGGAACATTTCCTTTAGCATTAATTTTTACCAATACTTGCGCTAAATGCAAGTCACCTTCTTGGGTATACATGCTAATATCTTCAAGCACCGAAACTTTATCTTGGTAGCTAGTGGCAAATCTTTTTCCAGTACCAATAGTTTCTAATATCAAACCATTTTTAGTTCTGCCAATAATTTTGTGTAAACCTGTTTGACCAGAAACGGCAACTATATCTTTTAATTCCATGTCTTATTATTTATTAAAAAGTGGGCAAATGTAACATTTTTTGAAAATTTGCCACCATGCTATAAAATTGCTGTTTTTTATGAGAGCTTATTTTGTAGCGTTTTGTTTGCTTTTCGGGATGCATGATTGTTTTCTTTCAGTTAATGCTCAGGTGATTAATATTGAAAGCAAGCGAATGGAGGCTGCCAAAGAAGGTTGGGCTGGGCAAGGAGAATTTGCTTATGCCTTCATCAAAAATCAGAGTACTTTCTCTCAAATGAGCACCCGGCTCAACTTTATTTACAACAAAAAGCAAAATACCTACATCATTCTAACCGACCTTTCATTCATTCAATCTTCGGCCGGTGACTTTGAAAATGCAGGATTTCAGCACATCAGATACAATTATGCCAAAACAGATAAATTAACTTACGAAGCTTATTCGCAAGTGCAATACAGCAAGCAAATGCACCTATATCCACGTTATGCCATGGGTGCCGGCCCTCGCTATAAGATATTTAAGAACGATAGTGTTAGGGTGTATGCTGGTGCTTCTTTGCTATTTGAACATGAGCAATTGCAGGAGCCCTATGCCATCATGTCGAACGAGAGATTGACAGGCTATTTTTCTTGTATCATCAATAAAATACCCAATGTAACGGTTGATTTTATGATGATGTTTCAACCCCGTTTGTTTGATTTTAACGATGCCCGTTTTCAAAGTGAATTGAGACTTGATTTTCCTGTATCAAATCAATTAAAATTTCGCTTTGCTACCTCTATTTACAACGATAGTAAGCCACCTGCAGGTGTGCCCAATAATTTCACTCAGGCAAGAAATAGTATCATTTACAATTTCTAAGAATTATCAATCTGTATGAAATACGCGTTATTATTATAAATTTGCCTAATTTAGAACTAAAATCAAGCTTTATGGAAATTGTAGAAGCCTATAAACCAAAACATAAAATCAGAATTGTAACAGCTGCAGCCTTGTTCGATGGCCATGATGCTGCCATCAATATTATGCGTAGAATTATTCAAGCCAGTGGGGCAGAAGTAATTCACCTTGGTCATGATAGAAGCGCTGAAGAAGTGGTAGACACTGCCATTCAAGAAGATGCAAATGCAATTGCTATGACCTCTTACCAAGGAGGGCACGTAGAGTATTTTAAATATATGCGTGATTTGTTAGTGCAAAAAGGTTGTGCTCATATTAAGATTTTTGGAGGTGGGGGAGGGACCATTCTTCCTGAAGAGATTGCAGAATTGCAAGAATATGGTATTACACGTATTTACCATCCTGATGATGGACGTGCCATGGGCTTGCAAGGCATGATTAATGATATGCTTGAGAAATGCGATTTTGCTACAGGTACCAACCTGAATGGAGAGGTGAAGCATTTAAAAGACAAAGATTATAAATCGATTGCGAAATTAATTTCAGCTGCCGAAAATTTTCCAGAAGATTTTGAACCTTTTCATAACGAAATCAATAAATCAAGCAACCATGATATAACGATTCCAGTGCTTGGTATAACTGGCACTGGTGGTGCAGGTAAGTCTTCTTTGGTTGACGAATTGGTTCGTAGGTTTTTGTTAGATTTTAAAAATAAAACCGTTGCCATTATATCAGTAGATCCAAGTAAACGAAAAACAGGCGGTGCTTTGTTGGGTGATAGAATTCGAATGAACTCAATCAAAAATCCAAGAGTTTATATGCGTTCTTTGGCTACACGTCAGAGTAATTTGGCATTATCAAAATATGTAAAAGAAGCCGTGGATATTGTGAAAGCAGCTGGTTTCGATTTGATTATTTTAGAGACTTCTGGTATTGGTCAAAGTGATACTGAAATTATAGAGCATAGCAATACTAGCTTGTACGTGATGACACCTGAATATGGTGCTGCCACTCAGTTGGAGAAAATTGATATGCTTGATTTTGCTGATATCATTGCCATCAATAAATTTGATAAAAAAGGTGCATTGGATGCGTTGCGTGATGTAAAAAAGCAATACCAACGTAATCATAAATTGTTTGATAAAAATGCAGACGATATGCCTGTGTATGGCACCATTGCCAGTCAGTTTAACGACCCTGGCATGAATAGCTTGTACAAATCAATTATGGATAAAATAGTTGAAAAAACAGGTGTTGATTTGAAATCAACTTATCATATAAGCGATGAGATGAGTGAGAAAATTTACATCATTCCTCCTTCGCGTACACGCTACCTTTCTGAGATTTCAGAAAACAACCGTGGATATGATAAATGGGTAAATAATCAAGTGGAGATTGCTGATAAATTGTATGGTATTAGAACGGCTATCACAGCTTTATCATCCAATAAAAATGCAGACCCTAATTTAATCATGGCACTTGAAGGGGCTTATAAAGAAATAGAGTTAAACCTTGATCCTAAGAACAAATTATTATTAGAAACTTGGGAAGATAAAAAGAACCTTTTCCGCGATGAATACTATGTGTTTAAAGTAAGGGATAAGGAGATAAAAATTAAGACACACTCAGAATCATTATCTCATTCGCAAATCCCAAAAGTGGCTGTTCCTAAGTTCAGAGCTTGGGGTGAGATTTTGTTATGGGCTTTGCAAGAAAATTTCCCTGGAGATTTTCCTTATACAGCAGGTATTTATCCATTCAAACGTGAAGGCGAAGACCCAACGCGTATGTTTGCCGGAGAAGGTGGGCCAGAGCGCACCAATAAGCGCTTTCACTATGTATCGCAAGGTATGCCAGCAAAGCGCTTAAGTACCGCTTTCGATTCGGTTACCCTTTACGGAAACGACCCTGACCATCGCCCTGATATTTATGGTAAAATAGGTAATTCTGGTGTGAGTGTATGGAGTTTGGATGCAGCCAAAAAATTGTATTCAGGATTTAACCTTGCCGATCCTAAAACCTCTGTATCTATGACCATCAATGGTCCTGCAGCCATTATCTGTGCATTTTTTATGAATGCTGC
>JBBALJ010000142.1:0-1809 GCA_040403075.1 Bacteroidia bacterium | reverse complement strand
AATTTCTATTCAGTATCCATTAGCGGTTATCATATTGCTGAGGCTGGTGCCAATCCTATCACACAGCTAGCCTTAACGCTTTCAAACGGATTTACCTTTGTTGAATATTACTTAAGCAGAGGTATGAATATTGATGATTTCGCTCCTAATTTATCATTCTTCTTTTCAAATGGAATAGATCCTGAATATTCAGTAATTGGTCGTGTAAGTCGCAGAATTTGGGCCAAAGCCATGAAGCTAAAATATGGTGGAAACGAACGAAGCCAAATGTTGAAATATCATATTCAAACTTCAGGTCGTTCATTGCATGCACAAGAGATAGATTTTAATGATATACGAACCACTTTGCAGGCACTATATGCTATCTATGATAACTGTAATTCGCTTCATACCAATGCTTATGATGAAGCCATTACCACACCTACAGAAGAATCAGTAAGACGTGCTATGGCTATTCAGTTAATCATTAACCGTGAGTTAGGTTTGGCTAAAAACGAAAATCCTTTACAAGGTTCATTCATTATTGAAGAATTAACAGATTTAGTTGAAGAAGCGGTGTTAAACGAATTTGATAAAATATCTGAACGTGGTGGTGTATTAGGTGCCATGGAAACGATGTACCAACGTAATAAGATACAGGAAGAAAGTATGTATTACGAGATGCAGAAACACACAGGTGAGTTTCCTATTATTGGGGTGAATACCTTCCTAAGTAGCAAAGGCTCTCCAACGGTATTGCCTAAAGAAGTAATTCGTTCAACCACCGAAGAAAAAGAATACCAAATAACGATGTTGAACCAATTGAAGAAAGCCAATGAAGAAAAAGGAAAAGAGATGCTTCATCGTTTGCAACAGGTGGCGATACACAACAAAAATATATTTGCCGAATTGATGGACACTGTTAAATACTGTTCATTGGGACAAATAACCAATGCCCTATTTGAGGTAGGCGGACAGTACAGAAGGAATATGTAATAATTATGGATATAGCAATTTCAATTAATAAAATTCCAATTAGGTTAACAAAAGAAAGGTGGCAACATATAACACTTGGTCATCCTGAAATTGCTAGATTTTATTATGAAATTCTAGAATCAATTGAAAAGCCAGATTCTATCTATGAAGGCAAATATGGAGAAGTAATTGCAACAAAGTATTTTGAAAAATTAAATAATAAATTTGTTGTAGTAATTTATAAGGAATTAAGCGAAGAAGATTGATTTGTTATTACGGCATATCTATCAAATAAAATACAAGAATTTGTAAAACGAAAAAAAATATGGGACTCGCAGAAATAAAAGAAATAGACTATTTGTTGCCTTATTTTATAAAACATAAGAACCTTTGGACAGATTATGATGCAGAGGCAGATACTTTGTATGTTCATTTTAAAAAACCTAATCATGCGGACAATACAGAAATGACAGATGATGATATGATTATTAGATACGAAAAAAATGAAGTAATAGGGTTAACCATATTGCACGCAAGTAAAAGAGGAATGGATGTTTAAATGCCTTATTTGAGGTAGGCGGGCAGTATAGAAGAAATATGTAATAATGGAAATATTAAAATTGATAAAGAATATTCTAAATTATCTCGTTGGTCAGATCTCGTATATTGCATTTGTTGTTTTGATTTTATTGTCAGAATTATGTTATGGACAAGACACTACTTATTATGTTAATTATTTTAAAAAAGCGAATTCAAAAGAAGGCTCAAATTATTATGAAGTTGTATTTAAAAAAGGAGATTTTAATAATTACGATAGTTTAATTACACTTAGGTATAATTTGAAGAATAAAAAAA
>JBBALJ010000141.1:0-6171 GCA_040403075.1 Bacteroidia bacterium | reverse complement strand
AATGTCGCACCTAGCGTCATTAATAATGCAATTGTGGTAATGATTCTTTTCATATATATTGTTTGGTTTAGCTTTTTTGTTATAAGGCAAATATATAAATCTTCTTTAGTTCACAATCTTTGAAGACTTACATATTTGCCTTATGCTTTGATTATGGTTTTACTGCTAGAACTCCTAATGAACTATTAACATCCAAGGTTGGATAATCATTAAAATCAACCGATGCATCTCCATTCAAATCGGTTACAAAATATCCTAAGTCTCCAATGTTACTTGAAATATCTAATGCCGGATAATCATTAAAATCTACTGACCCATCTTGATTTATATCGCCTGTATAAATCATAAATCTACCAGCGCCATCGTTTACTAAATTATTACCCAAAGCTTTTGAAGCATTACTTGTAAAACTATATGAGGTATAATTTGAAGTAAATTGAACTGGATTTGCACTCCAAGTTTCGATTGAATTACGGTGTTTTACAACTACATAATAAGAGTTACCAATAATTGATATAGGAAATTGAAAATTACCATTTCCTTCAGTGTTTATTACAGATTTACTTGTATAAATACTGTTAAATGGCGTTACTGAAGAATGTAATTCAACAACTATGGTATCAGCAATATTCGACAAACCAGATACAGTGGCAGCTTTTGGAGAAGCAATCATGAATCCATTTCCCAAATTTAAACCTTGTAGCAATAAAGAAAGATTTAAATTAGAACCTTTAGTCAAACTAGAATTGTACGAATCAGGATTAAATAAAGTAAACAATTGACCACCTTCAACTAGTTCACCACTAATTGGATAATGTGCTTGGTCTACCGATATAAACATACCTGCACCTAAGATATCTTCCATGTCTATAATTCCTGATGTCTCTTCATCTTGGGTAAATGGTGCTGTTGCTGCTACACCAATATCTCCAAATCTTGCTGGGTCGTGTTTTGCAATTTGGATTAATTGGTCTGTACCAATGGTGTATTGGAACATTTTACCATTATGAGCTGCGTTTCCCACATCTTCTTGCAATAAGATATGGCCATACTTATCTATTGCCATGTTGTCTAACATAACTTGACCTTCTGTTCCATCTAATACGGCTTCCACTGTTCCGCCTAATTCTGGGTTTTTGATATCATCAAAACGTAATCTCCAAACACGGCTTCTTCCTACTTGGGTTCCAATACCATCATTAACTTGGTCTAACTGATCTGTAGTGTTAAAGTAAAAATCATTCGGGCTTGATGGATCCCATGCACCATCTTCTGGGCGTGAGAACTTAGTAATTCCTGCTGTGTTTGATAAAGTATTGAAAGTTGCTCCTGATTTTTGTTTAACATTTCCCAAATCTACTAAGCTGAATCTTGTTCCTGCTGCTGGTAAAGTAGACAAAGTTGTTGAGTTAGTTCTCTCTACTGAGAAACCGGTTACTTTAACTCCCCATGGTGTTCCATTGTTTAAACCTGCTTTATCTATTTCTGTTCCTGTGGTTGTTTTATTTCCAATGTAGAAATATAATTGACCATCTGTTCCATCGTTTGGCAGGGCTACTATTGTTTTATCTCCTGAATTTGGAGATGCCACTGCGCTTTCCCATGCACCTTTTCCTAAGGCTGGTAATTCCCAAGATGTTCCTGCATTTGTTCCTGTTACAATATGCGCTACAGCACGACTTTCATCATTTGTCTCTTCACCATTCATAAAGATTTTCTCTTGGGTTCCTTTGCCTGTATTGGCATTATAAAATGCGGATAAAGCTGGTAAATCTGCAGAGCAGAATCGTCCAAATCTTGCTTTGGTTGATGGATTACTTGCATTATATGTTATATATGTTTGAGTGGTTGTATCATACAACTTTACATTTTGCATCAAATCTGAACCACTTACTACTGCTAAGTTTGATTTGTTAATAACCCATTTAGATACAAATGAACCAGTTGAGCCATGTGCTCTAACAATACCACTTGTAGCGGTTAATTCATGATTCATTAATAAAGTGAAAGTACCGTTACCATTATCATAAGCTCCTAATCCATCTGGTATGCCTACCATTTTATAACCATTTGCAGAATCTCCAACAGATAATACCGAATTAATAATTACTCCAGCTTTGACAGGAAGTAAATATGGACTTTGAGTTGTACTTAAACCAGTACCAGCAGCAAAAATATTTTCTTTTCTAGCATTTAATAATTGGATTCTTTTGTCACCTAAAATTGATGTGTCTCTTAAACTGTATGGTGTGCTTGAATAAATATTCCCCATGTATTCAGCAAAAGCATCTTGCTCTTTACCTATTGCAGCAAATGTTGCTATACCTGAATTTTTTAAAGCTGTATCTAGGTTTACTCTTAAGTTTGAATTAGCTGTGAAAGGATAGTTATCTCCACCTGTATATAAAAAGTCTAGAGTTACAAATTTTACCGTTCTAGAAGTATCTCCTAAAAATGAACCATTTTTATAAACAATATCATCTATTTTACCCGTAGAATCAACAATCACCAATGATTGAATTTTGTTTCCATTTGCTTTAGTTGTATCATAACTAAATGATACACCACCCACTTGAGGGAATTGACCTGGTGTGGCACCTGGCTTAGTAGCTGAAATACCATGTTCTAAAATACGCTTTAAACCAGCTATATTTACTCTACCAATTACTAATCCATTATTAAATCGCAATGAATTTTCAATATCTAATTGTGAGATATCGCCTCGCAATTTACCTGCGCTAGGGTTAGCTAAGGTATTTTCTAGAACCGTTGCGTTTCCAACAGAATTAACATTTCCAATGGCCGAACGAATTCCACCACCATTTTTTATAGAAACTTTTACTTGGTTATCATATTGACGAGCATACCATAAGTTGGCATCAGATGATAAATTACCAAAGTTGGTTTCTTCTGTTCTTACAAAATCTCTTCTACCTTCTAAGAACACACTTGCTTTACCAAATTTATTACCATCTTTATTATTAATTACTGTAGCAATTGCTGAAGTTAAAGTTCTAACATTAGCTCCTTTGCTACCAGAAATAAAGCCAGCAGAATATGAACCATATAAAGAAGTTACCATAGCCGTATCAGCTGCATAAGCTCCATTTATGGTTGAATCTAATAAGTTAGTTAATAAAACTCCATTTGCATCAAAATCACATACGAAACGACCCACATATTTCCACTCACTTGTAGTGTTTAAAATGGCAACTGGCTCATTATCGTTGTTAACAGTTAATATTGGGTAATTATCCACTTTTGTATTACCTATTCTAATTCTATCATTACCATCAGCACATAAAGAGTGTGAACCACCGGCTATAATAATATCAACACCTTTTAATAAAGGAGCTAATGCTTTTTCGTTAGCTAATTGTTGCAAGTGACTCATAACAATAATTTTGTTAATGCCCATTGCTCTTAATGAATCGATAACAGGTTGTAATACCGCTGCTAGTGCTGGCATGTTATCACTTCCACCGCTTAAAACTGTAGTAGAACCTGGAGAAGAAATAGAAGCCAAAACTTGAGTGGTAGCACCTACTATTCCAACTCTTTCACCATTCATTTGAATTATGGCTGAAGGAGCAATTCCTTTCTTTTGGCTATTTGCAGTTATAGTTGGTGATGTTTTGAAACTATCAACTGATAATCTCTGTGTAGTAGTTAAATAACTTAAATTAACGTCATTAGCAAAGTTTAAGTTAGCACTTAAATAAGGGAATTGAGCACCAATCCAACGTTTATCAGCACCATTACTTCTAATATCAACACCTATGATACTATTTACCTCAGGAGTTCCTAAATCAAACTCGTGGTTACCAAAAGCCGAACCTTGGAAACCCATAATATTCATCATAGCAATATCTGTTCTACCAATGGCTGGTCTGATTGATTGTGTTCCTGCATAATAACTGCTAGCCGTATTACGTAAAGGAGTTTGCATGCTAGCATCTTCACCAGCACTTAAAAACGGACTAGGAATATAGCAATCGCCTGAAGCTAATTTAACCGTGTTAGGGTATGTTCCTTCTAGAGTATCTAATACAGCAGCAAAGTTAGGTGCGTCTATTGGTGCATCAATTCCGCTTTCCATATCAGATGCATGTAATACTTGCATTTGGAATGCACTACGCGAATTCACTTGAAAAACAGCAACGGTTCCACTTACTTCATTTGATAATAAAATCAAATCTTTTCCATTTGGACTTTCATTTCTAGGAACAAAAACTATTCCTTCAGGACCTAAATCACCAACAGTTGCCAAGTTTGCTTGACTTGGAGTGACAGCAAAATTTCTTGTGTTGATGTACTGAACAAAATATGGGTTGTTAGGGTTAGTTATATTGTAAATCATGATACCCCCAATTCTTTCCAATGCTACAAAAGCATAAGTACTATCCAATATTTTACCAACAGTAACAGATTCTGGCTCAGGACCCTTATTATCACTTCTATCATCTAAGGCATTAGTTGTATGTCCCGTATTAAAATTAGATGGAAATAGTGTTTTTGTTTTTTGCTCAAATTCATCTTTACTATCCCAAACTAATGCACCGGTAGTTCCATTCCAAATTGTAAATGAACGAGCACCAAAAGCAAAAATACTATCAAATTTACCGTCATTATTAAAATCACCATAGCGATTAGTTACGGTTAATCTACCCAAAGCAGTGTTTGCTCTTAAAGCAGTAACGTTTGAAGTACCCCCAAATTTTGCTGTATCTAAAACATAAGCTGCATCCCCAACTCTGTTTTCTTCATTGTTAGCTGTTCCCCAATCTGCTCTTGCGTCACCTTCATTTGCAGTGATAAAGTAAGTTTGATTACCAACCTTATAAGAAGAAATACCATCAGGTAAATACAAACCAAATACATTAAATGTATCAATTTTAGCTAAAGCACCAATTGAACCATTATCTCTATCTGATGGATCTAAACCGTTTCCTGCCAATCTATGGTTTTTAAACCCTAATGGCAATAAATCAGTAACAGTTGCCGCATTAATATTAACTACAGCTACCGCATTGTTTTCTTGACAAGTAACCCAAGCAGTTGAATTATCCTCAGATATAGTAATGTATTCAGGTTCTAAATCTTCGGCCACAGTAGAGTTTCTTAAAAAACTTCCACCTGATTGAATTCTTCCAAAAACACGAATTTTAGAATCAATTACCGCTGGAGAATTAAAAGCGGTAAAACCAGCAGTTTGAACATTTGATTGAGTTAATCCAGCAAAACCACCGGAAACATCAATAATTGATACAGAACCTTCTGGGTCGATGGTATAACCAACGTTTGGTTCACCTTCATTTGCAACCAATATTTTCTGTCCGTTTGGAGTGAAAACCACATTGTCAGCATTAGCACCAACTTTAACTTTACTAATAAAGTTTCCATTGATGTCAAAAAATACGATACTACTTGCATTTGTTTTACCATTCGAATCTAAAATAGCAGCAGCAATGATTCCTTTTTTGTTACAAGCTACTGAAGTGATGTCACTTCCATAAGGAGCCATAGAGATTGAACTAATTTGGCTTGGATTAGCGGGATTAGATAAATTAACAATTCTCATTGTATTATCTGGACCGTTTGTAACAAACATTCGTTTTGACCCTGGGTCAAAAGAAGAAATTTCGGCAACACCTCCATTGGAATTGTAAGTTCCAATAGAATATCGCCCTAGTAGTTGCGCATTGATTTGCGCATTGATTTGTGAACTTACTGTTACCAAAAGTAAAACACATAAAAATTTGTAGATTGGTTTATTCATTTTGTTAAAATTAATGCCACAAATCAATCAAAACCATATTATCGAATTGCACATATGAGATTAACAAATAATCACTAAATATTAAATTGGCGTTTAAGAAAATGTAAAGAATGTTAATTTAAGATTAATGAAATAAATCAAAAATGAGTCTAATGTAGTATTTTTATAATAAAAATTGAATAACGCTTTAGCTTGTAACTATTCGTCCGCATAGTAATTTGTTTAATTATGAGACAATTTAATATTTATAGATTTTGAAGCAAGTAATTGCTCAAAATAATACTGATAAATATAATTTCATAGCTTTAAAATTTCAAATAGTATATCTATTCAACTATTAACCCGTTGTGCGGTTGGATTACAAAGCGAATTTAATTTTATTGATTGGTTTT
>JBBALJ010000140.1:0-6183 GCA_040403075.1 Bacteroidia bacterium | reverse complement strand
TACGTGGTTCAAAAGGAGATCCAATCTCTACATTTTTGAAGGAAGTCGGAATTCCTGTAGAAGATGATGTAATGAAGCCAAACGATACATACGTATTCTCATTTCCAGTAAAAGCACCAGAAGGTGCAATTGTTAGAAATGATTTAACAGCTATTGAACACCTAAATATTTGGTTGGTTTACCAACGTGCATGGTGTGAACATAAGCCATCAATTACAGTTTCTGTAAAGGAAGATGAATGGATGGAAGTTGGTGCTTGGGTATATAAGCATTTTGACGAGGTGTCTGGAATTTCATTCCTGCCGCATTCAGATCACTCTTATAAGCAGGCTCCATACCAGGAAGTAACAAAAGAAGAATATGACGCTCTTGTTGAAAAGATGCCAAAGGATATCCGCTGGGAAGACCTATCTTTTTATGAGACAGAAGATGGCACTTCTACCAATGCCACGCTTGCCTGCAGCTCAGACGGAAATTGCGAGCTTGTAGATATTTCAGCTTAGTGGTAGAATAGTATTGGTGTAAAAGCCAAATTTACAGGGCACCGTGTCCTGTTAGGAGATGATAATATGGCCACAAAAAAATTTGACAAGGCCGATTTAAACAAGGATGGGAAAGTAGTTATGACAGAACAGATTTTAGCAGCGCTTGGAACTTATGCTCGTGCATTTCTTTCAGCAGCAATTGCTCTATATATGACTGGTAATACAAGTCCAAGAGATCTTTTGATGGGTGGATTTGCCGCAGTGGCTCCAGTTATTCTTAAGGCTCTAAGCCCAGCAAACAAAGAATTCGGGTTTACAAACAAGTAATTTAACCGTTACAATTAGGATAGCTCCTGTGCTAAAATAAGCATAGGAGTTTTCCTATTTAGGAGTACTAGCAAATGGCAGGACAAAAGAATTTCGAAGTGGATCAAAATGCCACTTTTTCATTTATTGTTGAATATAAAGACAATAATGGATTACCCATTGATTTAACAGGCGCAACAGCAAAAATGCAAGTCCGTGATACAAAAGGCGGAGCAAAACTAGCATTTACTTTAACGTCACCTTCAACGGGAGGGATTACAATAACCCCGCTACTTGGTAAGCTAACTATAAAGATGACTCCTACGCAAACAAATAAACTATTCTATCCAAAATCATCATATGACATTATGGTGACAGACTCAAACGCAAACAAAATTAAATTGCTAGAAGGATTTATAACCCTTAGCAGATCGGTGACAATCTAATGATAGAAACAATTGTTGTAACAGTACCAAACAATGAAGTAGTTATCTCAACTCCTGGCCCACAAGGTCCAAGAGGAAAAAGTATCCTTAATGGAGCAGGGGTTCCCTCAGAGAACCTAGGCCTTGAAGGAGATTTTTATTACGATAAAAATACAACAAGATTCTATGGTCCAAAACCAACAGATCTAACTTGGGCGGGAACTACAAGTTACCTCCTAAATATGACACTAGAATACACATGGGAGATGACACAGGTAACTGGGCCAGTAAGTGGAGTATATTCTGTAGTTATAAACCACAATCTGGGAATGAAGCCTAATGTGACCATCAAATCAAGCGCAGGAGATGTTTTAGAAACAGGAATAGATTATAATAGTAATAACACAATTACACTGACAATGGCTCAACCATTCTCAGGGACAGCGTACCTGTCTTAAGGGAGTTAGCAAATGGCAAGAAAATTTTTAGTTAGCGTTGATCTCAACAAGAATGAGCTTCTTAATGCTAGAATCCAGAACTTCGGCGCTGCACCATCTAGCCCAGTAACTGGACAAATTTATTACGATACATCTGATTACAAGATGTACTACTACAATGGACTGTCTTCACCAGATGGCCCATGGATGCCAATGTCAGGATCAACGGAAGTTATCCAAGATGTTATTGGTGCATCCGTACTTGCAGGCACAGCATTAACATCAACCTATAATGATGCCGCAGGAACAACAACATTAAAATTAAATGATACAGCAGTAACTGCTGGTTCATATGGATCATCAAGCGCAATTCCAACATTCACAGTAGATGCTCAAGGTAGATTAACAGCCGCTTCAACAGTAGCTTTAGCAACCACACTATCTATTGCTGGAGAAACTGGAACAGACACAGTAAGTCTTCTTACAGATACATTAACTGTAACTGGAGATAGCGCAATTGATACAGCAGTAACAGATAATACAATTACAATTACTGCAAAAAATGCCACATCATCTCAAAAGGGTGTTGCTTCATTTGATTCAACAGACTTTACAGTAACATCAGCAGCAGTAACATTAAATGCTGAGCGTGTACAAGATATCGTAGGCGCCTTGGTACAAAATGGAACTGGAATTACAGCAACTTATAATGATGCTGGAAATACAGAAACAATTAATATTACAAATACTGCAGTAACACCTGGATCATATGGTTCTGCAACTGCACATCCAACAATAACTGTAAATGCACAAGGTCAGCTAACTTCTGCTTCATCAACAACTATTGCAATCCCATCTACACAAATTACTGACTTCCAAGAAGCAGTTGAAGATATTGCTGGAGGAATGGTATCAGGTAATACTGAAAGTGGTATCAGCGTAACTTATGACGACACACTAGGAAAACTTAACTTTGATGTTAATGATCCAACAATTACTCTTTCAGGAGATGTAACTGGTTCTGGAACCATTACAAATCTTGGAAATGTAACAATTACAACAACTGTTGAGCCAAACTCAGTTGCTCTTGGGACAGACACAACTGGAGCCTATGTTTCAACAATTGCTGGTACAGCAAATCAAGTTACAGTAGCTGGGTCAGGTGGAGAAACAGCTGCAATTACATTAAGCTTACCAAATGATGTAACAATTACTAATAACCTTACAGTTGGCGGAAACTTAAACGTAACTGGAACAATTAATTCAGTAAATACCACTCAGGTAAATATTGTTGATAATAAAATTAATCTTAATACCGATTTTACAGGAACTCCAACAGTTGATGCTGGCGTAAGAGTAGAGCGTGGAACATCTGCAGACACAGAAATCCTATGGAGAGAAGCAGCGGGCTCATATCAAGCTGCAACAACATGGGGACTTACAAATGATGGTACTAACTATCACTCAATTGCACGTAAATGGTCTTCTGATATAACAACAACTGTTATTACTCCGTTTACATTTGCAGCAACACATAATCTTGGAACAAGAGATGTATCAGTTTCAGTTTATTCAAATTCTTCGCCATACGGAGAAGTTGAAGTGGATGTTGATCATACATCTACAAGTGTGGTAACATTAACATTTGCTGCCGCACCAACAGCAGGAGCATATAGAGTAGTAATTACAGGATAATCATGGCAAAGCAATTTAAAACTACGATTGCCCCGCCAGCTTTAGCTACAGACCCAAGCGGTACGTATGCTGGAGAGATATACTATAATACTGTTTCTGGTGCATTAAAAATTTTTAACGGCTCAACTTGGTCCCTGCTAACTGGATCAGGAGGAGGCGGAGGAACTGGAACATCAAACTCATTTGAAGTTCTTGATGTGCCACCAGCCTCACCAGCACAAGGAAGAACATATTTTGATTCTTCCGAGAATACAGTAAAAGTTTATAACGGAGCAATTTGGTATGATGTTGCAGGACCAAAAGAATTACTTGATCACCAGCATTACGCAGGAGATGGATCTGTAAAATATGTAGAGTATGGTAATTACGTAGAATTTGGTAATTATTTAGTTTCAATGGATGGTGGAAGTGCTAGTTCAAACTACTCTTCAGCACCAAATAATGATATAATTGACGGAGGGATGGCATAAAAAATGGCAATTAGAATTCAACTTAGAAGAGATACCGCAGCAAATTGGATATCAAGTAATCCAGTCTTACGTCAAGGCGAAATTGGTATTGAAACAGATACCTTAAAAATGAAGCTCGGCAATGGATCAAGCACATGGACACAAATAACAGCATACATGAATATTGTTCCCGACGGCAACTTAACTATTGGAGACTATGTATTAGTTACTGATATTGGAGCGGCAGATGGAGTTGTAGGTTTAGATAATAGCAAAAATGCATACATCCCAGGGGCCTCTATTATATTAGAGGGCGCAACAGATAACACATTTGAAACCACACTTACAGTAACAAATCCTACAGCAGATAGAACAATTACATTTAAGAATGCTGACGGAACAGTAGCATTTGTAGCAGATATCCCTACAACTACAGATGCCCTTACAGAAGGATCAACAAATAAATATTTCACAGATGAGCGGGCACAAGATGCTACAGCAAATGCCCTAGCAGCAGGCTCACATACAAACATTACAGTTACATATAATGATGCAGCAAATTCAATTAGTCTTGCAGCAGCTCCAGGATATGTAGATGAGCAAGCAGTAGATGCAGTGGCCGCAGCGCTAGCTGCAGGAACACATACAAATATTTCAGTATCATATAATGATGCTGGTAATTCAATTTCATTGACAGGTGCACAGACATATAATGATGAAAATGCACAGGACGCTATTGGAAATAATTTAGGAACAGGACTATCATATAATGATACAACTGGTGCTATATCAGTAGATAGCACAATTGCTACTAAAACATATGCAGATAATGCAATATCTGCTTTAGTTGCTTCATCTCCATCTACACTTGATACGCTAAATGAATTGGCTGCAGCTCTCGGAAATGATGCAAGTTTTTCAACAACTGTAACTAACTCTATAGCTACAAAAGCTCCTATTGCTTCCCCCACATTTACTGGTACAGTATCAGGTATTACCAAATCTATGGTTGGTTTATCTAATGTTGATAATACTTCAGATACTAATAAGCCAGTTTCAACTGCCACACAAACAGCATTAGATGCAAAGCTTGCGTCAGCAACTGCATCATCTACATATTCCACTATTGCTTCTCCTACATTTACAGGTACAGTTTCTGGTATTACAAAGTCAATGGTTGGCTTAGGAAATGTTGACAACACAACAGATGCTAATAAACCAGTTTCAACAGCAACTCAAACAGCTCTTGATCTAAAGGCTACGCTAGCTTCACCAAATTTAACTGGAGTTCCAACAGCGCCTACTGCAACAGCAGGTACAAATACTACACAAGTTGCAACTACAGCTTTTGTGGGCACAGCAGTTTCAAATCTTGTTGCGTCAGCTCCAGCAGCACTTGATACTCTTAATGAGTTAGCAGCTGCTCTTGGCAACGATGCTTCATTTTCAACAACAGTTTCAAATTCAATAGGACTAAAAGCACCTATTGCTTCACCAACTTTTACAGGAACAGTTTCTGGTATTACAAAGGCAATGGTCGGACTAAGCAATGTAGATAATACATCTGATGCATCTAAGCCAGTGTCAACTGCAGCACAGACAGCATTAGATTTTAAAGCTCCTTTAGCAAGCCCAACGTTTACTGGTACAGTTTCAGGTATTACTAAAACCATGGTGGGGTTAGGAAACGTAGACAATACAACTGATGCTCTTAAGCCAATCTCTACAGCAACTCAAACAGCTCTAGATGCTAAGCTTGCTTCAGCAACTGCTGCAACAACTTATGAAACAATTACTAATGTAGCATTTAAAGCACCTCTTGCTTCACCAACACTTACGGGCACACCAATTGCTCCAACTGCAGCCGCAGCAAATAATAGTACACAGATTGCTACTACAGCATATGCTGATCGAGCTGCATCAAATGCTACAGCAGCTTTAGTTGCCTCAGCTCCAGCAGCACTTGATACTCTTAATGAGTTAGCAAACGCTCTAGGCAATGACTCTTCTTTCTCAACAACAATAACAAATTCTATTGCCACAAAAGCTCCAATTGCTAGCCCAACATTTACAGGCACCGTATCTGGAATCACAAAAACAATGGTTGGTTTAGGATCTGTAGATAATACAGCAGACTCAGCAAAGCCAATTTCAACAGCAACTCAAACAGCATTAGATACAAAGCTTGCTTCAACACTAGCAGCCTCTACATATGCACCAATTGCATCTCCAACATTTACTGGAACAGTAGCTGGAATTACAAAAGTAATGGTCGGACTTGGAAATGTTGAAAATACAGCATTATCAACATGGGCAGGAAGCTCAAGTATTACTACCCTTGGAACAATTGCAACTGGAGTATGGTCTGGAACTGCAATTGCTGCAA
>JBBALJ010000139.1:0-6348 GCA_040403075.1 Bacteroidia bacterium | reverse complement strand
ATAATTAATTATTGTTTTCTGAATACTTATTGTGCCAAAACCCTCGTAGACACAATTCTACAAGCATCTTAATAAAAAAAATTACTTATTCGTCTTGTTAAAATAAGTAAAATTTTATGAACCAATTAACAAAACAAAATTGTTTAGCAAAAAGATGTTTGTTTCAATGAAAACGATTGTTTTCTTGATAGCTCTTTTTGTTGGACTGAATGCTGCAAAAGCACAATTAACCGTGACGGTGACAAATCCGAGTAACGCTACTCCTGCTTTGTCGTCATCTTATTCGTCTTTATCAAGTGCAATAAATGCCTTGAATAATGCAATCAACTTTTCGGGACCTGTTACGCTTACATGTTCAGGGACTTCAGAGGTTGCACCTGCAGGAGGTTATTCTATTAGTTTCTCAGGAACTACTACTTTAACCAATAAAGTGGTTATAAACGGTGCTTCATCTACCGTATTTGCCGCAGCATCACCAACAGTTGGAGCTCAAACAGATGCCATTTTCAAAATTATTGGTTGTGATTTCGTTACGATTCAAAACTTTGTGATGAATGAAAATACATCTAACAATATTGATGCACCATTAGCTGCTCAAAGAATGACAGAATTTGGAGTTGCCCTTTTTGCCGCCACAGCAACCAATGGCGCTCAAAATAACACCATTCAAAACAATATTATAAATTTAGGTTCGTCTATGGGCGGAACCCCAGTGTATTATAGAAATGCAACTGGTATTTTCTCTTCGACTGCATCATCGGCAACTGCACCAGCCACCTCTAGACCAGCTACTTCAACAGCAGGTGCAAACTCAAATAATAAAATTTATGGTAACACTATTTCTGGCGTTACAACAGGAATATACTTTGTAGCACCAGCCCAAACAGCAACCACACTTGAAACAGGTAATGATATAGGAGGTACTTCTGCAGCCACTGGAAATACCATCACCTTTGCTAATAGTAATCTAGTTTCAGATTTAACCTATGTAAGTTTTTCAGGAACAACCCCTGCAGGTATCTATTTTAGAAATGTGGTAGGTAATAGTGCGAGATTCAATACCATTACAAATGGTTCAAACCTAACCATTAATTATGGTGGTATTTTTTCTGCAGTTGGAACTGCACCAGCAAGTGTTACCTACACATCAAACTTTAGCAATAACATAATAAATATCAACAATAATCAACCTAACACTTTAATTACTGGTATTGATTTTGGATCTGGTTTAACTACAGGAACAATTACTTGTAATAACAACAATGTAACAATCATTTCAAGTAGTGTAGATTTAGCTAATACAACTGCATTAACAGGTATTAGAGCTGCCTATGCAGCTGCAAACTCTACTGTTAATGGTAATACTGTTTTATTAAACCCAAAAATTACATATACATCAGGACCTACAATAAGTAATTCTGGTGCATTAACATGTATTTCGGTACCAAGTGGAGCAACTTCTACTATTAATGTAATGAGCAACAATTTAAAAATTGTTAGAACGGGTTCAACCGGTGCCACTTTCTCTGGAACACAAATCGGAATTCAAGCTACTGTAGCTGCTTTAAACATGAATATTGGAGCCTCAGGAACAGGAAATACCATAGCTGTTTACGATAGTATTCAAGGTACTTCATCGTTTGCAACCGTAAATCTTATTGCTGCTAGTGCTACACATACCAATTTAAATGTATCGTTTAATACGCTTGGTTCAGGCATTGGCGCTTATAATGGAACTGGAACCTTAACAGGGATTTTACATCAAGCAGTGGTGGTAACAAGTGTAAATATAAACAACAATACTTTTACACTAGATAGAACAACTTCTGTTGGAGGTACATTCACAGCCATCAATGGTGGTAACTCTGCAAACAACACTATGACAAGTTTTTCAATTGCAAACAATGTTGTAAACTTTACGGGTCCAACAAGCACCTCTGGTGCTTTTAATGGAATTGTTAATTCGGATGTAGTGCCAACAACCTTCGCAAAAAATTTCACAAACAATAGTTTTACTGCAAGTGGCGCTTTTTCAACGATGACAGGTATTACAGCTACTGGAGGTAGAAATGAAATTACTGGTAACACCTTTGATTTAACATCAACAACAAATTTAACCGCATCACCAACCATTTATGGAGTTACAGGAAGTTTGGCAAGTGCAAACAATAGATACAATATATACTCAAACACCTTTACTAACCTAAGAACAACTGGAACATCTGTTGGTCCTACGATTTATGCTGTGTTTTTAACTGGTGGTACTTTTAATAATATTTATAATAATAATATTACAAACCTTTCTACAGCTGCAGGTACTGGTACCGCTGCGGTTGGAGGTATTACTATTCAATCTAATAATATCGCAGATACTACCAATATTTTCAGAAACAACATTTATAATCTTCAAAACAATTCAATAGGGTTTGGTTCAAGTATTTCAGGAATTAGGTTATTAGGAACTACAGGTACAGCAGTTGCAATCACCAATATTTATAACAACCTTATTTCGCAAACCAATTCAGTAGGTTTAACCGCATCTGGTTCTTATGTATATGGAATATTTATGAATACTACTGCGGCTTTAACCACCCATAATATTTACAACAATACCATTTATTTATCAAGCACAAGCACTGGAACAAATTTTGGTGCGGTGGGTATTTACCATACTGCAAATTCAAGTTCAACCATTTCTTCACTTAACTTAAGGAATAATGTGGTGGTTAATTTAGTTACTCCAACTGGAAATGGGACTTCTTATGCATTCCAAAGAACATCATCATTTTTAAACAATTATGCTAGCACATCAAACAATAATTTATTGTATTGTGCAAGTGGTATATTTAATGACGGAACATTTACTGACATGACTATAGGTGATTTCATTACCCGCGTTGGTCCAAGAGAATTAAACTCAGTTTCCGAAAATTTAAATTTCCAAAATACAACCACACCAAGTAGTTCTCAATACCTTAAGCTAAATGCATCTACTGCAACGCAAGCCGAAAGTGGTGGAGCAACTATATCTGGATATATTGACGATTATTCCACAAATGGTATCAGAACTGGATATCCAAAATCAGGTCAAGTAAATGGATTTGGAACAGCACCTGACATGGGCGCATTTGAGCAAGATTTAATCTCTCAAGACATTTCGGGTCCTTCAATAGTTTACACCCCTGTTTCAAGTACATCATCAACAAGCGCAGTATCTATTACTGCTTCAATTTCTGATAAAAGCGGAGTACCAAAAACGGGAACAGGACTTCCGGTATTATACTGGAAATCTGGAAGCAACCCTTATACAGCAGTTGTTGGAACTTATGTGAGTGGAAACAATTATAGCTTCACATTTGGAGGCGGATCAATTAATGATATTATCAGTTACTATTTTGTAGCTCAAGATAATGTTGGAAATCTATCAGCAAGTCCATCTGCAGGTTCATCAAGCCTAAGTGCAAACCCACCTTATGCTGGCAACCCACCAAGTTCGCCTTCATCATATAATATCTTATCATCATTCAGCGGTACATACAATATTGGTGGTAATGGTAATTTAGCAAGTGGTGCAGATTATATGACTTTATCTGATGCCTTTGCAGATGTAACCCCTGGACAAGTTAGATCGGTGTATGTTACCAATGGTGGAACTGGTTATACTGTTGCTCCAACTGTGAGCATCATTGGTGGTGGTGGTATAGGTGCTACTGCTACTGCAACCATTGACCCTATTACTGGTTCAATAACAAGAGTTAATATTACAAACAATGGTGTTGGATATTCTTCAAATCCAAGTGTGATATTAAATAACAATACAGGTACTGGAGCCACTTTTACCGTAAATATTTCTACTGGTAAAGCCATGGCTGCTGCTTCAAGTTTTGTTTTAGGATCAAGTTACAATAGTGCTTGCGAAACATATCCAATAGTAATACCTGTGATTGCAGGTATGTCGGCAACGAACACCATAACAATTAAACCAAATACAGGTATTACAACCAATATTACTGGTTCATCTGCTACTACTATCATCAATTTAATTGGTGCTGATTATGTAACTATTGATGGTTCAAATAATGGTTCTAGTTCAAGAGATCTTAGCATTAGTAATACCAATACAGGCGCATCTACAGCGGTTATCCAAGTTTCAAGTTTAGGAACAGGTGCTGGTGCAACTAACAATACCATCAAAAATATAAATATCTCAAATGGCACAGCAGACCAAGCCAATTACGCTATTTGTGCAGGTGGAACTACAATAGGTACCACAGGTGCAGATAATGATAATTTAAGTATTCAAAACAACATTATCACAAATACTAATTATGGCATTTATGCGATTGGAACTGCAAGTACAACTGCTGGTGGAAATGATAATTTATTGGTAACAAACAATACCATTACCATCAATTCAAACTTTACACCAATGGCTATCAAGGTTGGTAATTCTCTTAATTCAACTATATCTTTAAATACTATTGATATATATAATAGAGATAATACTTTGGCTCAAAATTTCCAACCAAACACTCCTATTGGAATTTCTATCGAGGCTGGTTTTGTATCATCAACTATTACAAGAAACAATATACTTAGAGTAGAATCTGCCATTTTGAGTGGTTCAGGTGTTAGAGGTATTTCAATTGGAGCATCAAGCGCAACAAGTAATTTAACTGTTAGCAACAATGTAATTTCAGGTATTGCAGGTGTAAATTCATCATCATTCTATAATGGTGCTTTTGGGTTTTCTTCATCAATTGGTATTGCCATTGGTGGTAATCCAGGAGGTGATTTAACGAATGCTACAGGTGGTGTTAAATTGTATTACAATTCTGTTAATCTAACAGGCAGTTATTATAACAACACATCTACAAACGCTATATTAACAACAGCAGTTTATATCGGTTCAGCGGTTACAACTTTAGATATGAGAAACAATGTATTTAGCAATTCTCAAACTAATACAGCTTTGGGTGCTTTGGCTAAATCATATGCTATATATTCGGTAGCAGCCACAACCGCCTATACAACCAATAATTATAATGATTATTTTGTTTCGGGAGTTCATGGTGTATTAGGTTTCTTAACTTCTGATAGAACCAACCTAGCAGGTATCCAAACAGGATTTACACAAAATGTCAATTCATTAGCTTCGGACCCAACTTTCAATGGAGCTGCTAATTTAAAACCTTCATTAGGGGCTTCTATTTTAACTGCAGGTACTCCAATTTCAGGTCAAACAATTGACTTTTTAGGTAACACCAGAAGTGTGACCACACCTGCTATGGGAGCATATGAATCAGGAGCTGACGAATCTGCTCCAAACATTACATATACTAATATTAATAATACCCAAAGCACAGGATCGCAAACTATTTCAGCTAGTATAGTTGATGTAGGAACAACTAATTCAGGAGTTAATATGACCACTGCCTCTCCTATCATTTACTTCAAAAAATCTACTGACGCAAATGTATTTGGTGTAACAAATGACAATACGGGTAATGGTTGGAAATATGTTCAAACAACATCTACCACCTCTCCATTTACGATGACAATAGATGTTTCTTTATTACAATCTGCCCCTGCTATCAATGATGTGATTCAGTATTTCGTTGTGGCTCAAGACAACAATGGTTATTTGGCTTCTAACCCTTCAACAGGTTTTGTAGGGACCAGTGTTTCTTCAATTACATCAGCACCTTCAAGACCAAATTCCTATATCATAGTTGGCCCTCCAGTTACTGCCGGAACATACCGAGTAGGAACTTCAGCATCTTATGATTATCCTACAATAACAGCTGCAGCAAATGATTTAAATTTAAGAGGTATTACAGGTCCAGTAGTTTTAGAACTAATTGATGCTAGTTATACAGCTTCAACTGAAACTTTCCCAATTACTTTTGGCGCTATAGTTGGCGCAAGTGCCACTAATAATATCACCATGCGTCCTTCAGTAACTTCAGGAGGAGTTAGTATTGGAGCATCAAACACAACTGGAATTTTCAACTTTGACCGCGGAAGTTATTACACAATTGATGGAAGAGCTGGTGGTGTAGGATCTACTAATATACTAAACATTTATAACAATAGTACTATTACAGGCTACACCTTGAATTTTGTGAATGATGCAAGTTACAATAGTGTTAAATATACTAGTATCCAAGGTTCAGCACAATCATACTCGAATTCAACTTTTACATTTACTGCTGGAACCATCCAAATTGGAACCACTAATTTTACAACTGGTAATGACAGTAATTCATTTACAAATTGTAATATTTATGATGGAGCAGCTACTCCTCAAGTGGCAGTTTATGCTATAGGTACTACAGGTAAATCAAA
>JBBALJ010000138.1:0-6472 GCA_040403075.1 Bacteroidia bacterium | reverse complement strand
AAATTGGTTAAACTAACCGACAATACTGAAAAGGAATCCTTACTCAAAAATGCTTTTGATTTAGCTTTACTATCTCAAAATCTTTTGCAAGGTGAAGCACTAACCAACTTCATCAACAGAAGTTATGGAATGTTGTAAGATTAGATAAACCTTTAAAATAAAGAAGGGGGCTGTCTTATTAAGGCAGCCCCTTTGTTATTTGTTTTATTGATTGGAGTATGTCGATTGGAATCTGTCATGTCGAGCGGAGTCGAGACATAGACAGACTCCTACACCAAAGCAGTTCTCGACTCCGAAACTGATATTCATGGATAGACAGACTCTTCCTTTTTGTTGAATTATAAGCTAGCCAAACTACCTTTTAACACATCTATTTTAGCCAAGGCATCAGCTTGTTTTTGACGTTCTTTTTCAACCAATTCAGGTTTGGCATTGGCAACGAATTTCTCATTGCTTAACTTGGCCTCAACAGATTTTAAGAAACCTTCCAAATAGCTTATTTCACTATTTATTTTTTCTTTTTCTGCTTCAACATCTATCTCAATATTTAACTTCACAAATACTTGGTCGGTTGCAACTGGTATAGACGTTGCATGCAAAGTCTCAACAGTATTGAATTGAATACTAGAAACATTAGCTAGTTTTTTTATCAAAAACTGGAAGGGTTTATACAAATCTTCATTGTCGGTTTTGATAATAATTTCAAATGCTTCTTTCGGGCTAATGCCTTTGCTGTTGCGCAATTCGCGAATTTTTGAAATGGTTTCGAATGCGTTTTGGATGGGCGTATGTTGATACGCCCCAACAGATGGGTAGGCAGCGATGCATATACTATCACCAGCTTTTCTTTCCGTAATGTTTTGCCAAATTTCTTCAGTAATAAATGGCATGAAAGGATGCAATACCTTCATCAAATTTTCAAAGAAAAGAATGCTTTGCTTATAGCTTGATTCATTGATAGGTTTGCCAAATTCAGGTTTTATCATCTCAAGATACCATGAGCAGAAATCATCCCAGATAAGTTTGTAAACACCCATCAAACCTTCGCTTAGTTTATAGTCAGTAAATTTAGATTCAATGTCTTGTAATACCTCATTAAATCTGGCATTAAACCAATTTTCAGATACCTTGTTTGAAGACAATAACTCAGTATCAAATTCTGAATCAGATTTCACTTCCCAACCTTTCACCAAACGGTAGGCATTCCAAATTTTGTTTGCAAAGTTTCTACCTTGCTCTACTTGGCTTTCATCAAAAAGAATATCGTTTCCAGCAGGGCTGCAAAGCAACATGCCCATGCGCACACCATCCGCACCATACTGAGCAATTAAGTCAAGCGGGTCAGGTGAATTACCTAATGATTTGCTCATTTTTCTGCGTTGCTTATCACGAACGATACCAGTGTAATATACATTGCTGAAAGGCTTTTCGCCAATCCACTCGTATCCTGCCATAATCATACGAGCTACCCAGAAGAACATAATCTCAGGGGCAGTTACCAAATCATTAGTAGGGTAGTAGTATTTAATATCTTTTTGACCTTCTTCTTTAAAACCATCAAACACACTTATTGGCCACAACCATGAAGAGAACCAAGTGTCTAAAACATCTTCATCTTGTTTTAAATCAGAAACACTAAATCCGAAATTTGAGTCTTTTGACTTGAATTTTTCAATTGCTTCAGCTGCTGTTTTAGCCACAGCAAATTCGCCATTAGGTGCATACCATGCTGGAATTTGTTGTCCCCACCACAATTGACGACTGATACACCAATCTTTGATGTTATCAATCCAATGCTTGTAGGTATTCTTGGTATTGGCAGGGTGAAATTTGATTTCATCACTCATTACGGCATCCAATACTTTTGGATTTTTAGCAATGAATTTCTTCATATCAACCCACCATTGCAAAGTCAACCTAGGTTCAATAACAGCACCTGTTCTTTCGCTTGTTCCTACTTGGTTTTTGTATTCTTCAATTTTCTCAATAAAACCAGCTTCTTCCAAGTCGATAGCGATTTGTTTACGAACAGCAAAGCGATCTTTGCCCATGTATCGCTCGTCTTGTGCTTTCTCGTTCAAGAAACCCTCTTCAGTTAGAATATCAATTACCGCTAGGCCATGTTTTTTGCCTAAGTCATAATCGTTTTTATCATGAGCAGGGGTAACCTTTAAGCAACCTGTTCCAAAATCCATGGCTACGTAGTCATCAGCTATGATTTCAATTTCACGATTGATAAAAGGAACCAACACTTTTTTGCCAATCAAATGCTTAAATCGCTCGTCATTTGGATTCACACAAATGGCAGTATCCGCTAAAATAGTCTCAGGACGAGTGGTGGCAATTACTACATAGTTGTTGGTTGTTAGTTGTTGGTTGTTGGTTGTTTTTGATATCAACTCACAACTTTCATCTGTCAACACATATTTGATGTAATACAACTTACTATTTACATCTTTATGAATAACCTCCTCATCACTTAGCGCAGTTTTTCCTTGTGGGTCCCAATTAACCATGCGAAGTTCGCGGTAAATCAATCCCTTGTTGTATAGGTCGATAAAAACATCAATAACGGCTTCGCTTAAGCTAGGTTCCATGGTGAATCGGGTTCTGTCCCAATCGCAGCTTGCACCTAATTTTTTCAATTGCTCTAGTATGATGCCTCCATATTTTTCTTTCCATTCCCAAGCATATTTCAAGAAGTCTTCGCGGCTAAGGCCAGATTTTTTAATACCTCGCTCACGCAGCATTTGCACCACTTTGGCTTCTGTGGCTATACTGGCATGGTCGGTACCTGGCACCCAGCAAGCATTCTTGCCCTGCATGCGGGCTCTGCGGGTTAATACATCCTGGATGGTATTGTTAAGCATATGTCCCATGTGCAACACACCTGTGACATTAGGTGGAGGTATTACCACGCTGTATGCTTCTCTTTCATCTGGTTCGCTGTGAAAGTACTTTTGGTCTAGCCAATAGCTATACCACTTGTCTTCAATCGATTGAGGATTGTATTTACTTGATATTTCTGATGCCATAAAATTAAGGGGCGAAGTTAAACTTTTATGACTAAAGAGAAAAGGCCGTTTTAAAGATGTGTAAAAGCTTGCTAATATTGACTTTGATGCAATTTTGTATTGAAAAATTTCCTATAAAGTGGCAAATCCTATGCTGCTTATTAGACTGTCTTCCTTGATACTATTGCCCTTTTTATTGTTAATTGGTTCGTTGTATTCTGTTACTGATAATTGGTGCAAATCAGAGTATTCAGGTATTGGATGGTATTCTTTTTGAGTGATATTTGTTGACACCGAGGGTTTATTTTTATTATTAACTTTATTTTGAACCAACTCTTTTGTATAAATATAAACCGTATCGAATATTTGCGGTCCTTCTATGTTCTTTTCGATGTAAACTGTATCGCTTGTAGCCAAAGAATGCGAATAGTTTGATGTTTTCAAGCTATTCATGTAAAGATATAATCCCATCATACTGACAATAAAGCTAGCAGCGACTTTCCAAAGAGCAATGGGTTTTTGATAGATAGGAATATTTGATTGCTTTTGCCTGAAATGCTCCATCACTTTTTCTTTTTGATCAGTGTTAATCTTAGATTTATCCGCACTTAATGAAATAGATTTAGCCAAAAGATTGCTTTGGTAAAGTTCATTGTAGGCTGATTCACTCATTTGGTTTAATACCAAAGTTTTTTCTTCTTGGTTTAATTCATCAAATGATTTGTGATCAATAAGCTCAAACAATATGGATTCAATGTTTTTCATTCTATTTTCTTATTTCAAATGTTTAATTTCTTCTGATATTTTTTTCAAAAGGTAATACAAGCAAGATTTAACGCTACCCTCTGGTATTTCTATGATATTGGCTATTTCTTTTATGCTAATGTCATGCTCAAATCGCAATACAAAAATGGATTTTTCTTTATCACTTAAGTTTTTGAAAAGCTCATTTATTTTGCTTTGTATGAGCTTTGCATCGATGTTTAGTTTAAGAATACTTATATCCATTTGGAAATAATTTTCTTCAAGTAATCGATTTCTGTTGCTGCTTAATTTGAGTGCGTTTATGCTTGCATTGTTTACCAAAGTGTAAACCCAAGTAGAGAATGTCTGACTTGGGTTAAAGGCTTTTGGATTGTCAATAATTTTTATGAAAGTATCATGCACAATATCTTCAGCAATTTCTTTACCCATCAAAATGCGAGCGCTGAAAGCAATAAGTTTTTTGCAATACCTATCATAGAGTTGTTCAAAAGCTTTCTCATTACCATCATTCATCACTAAAAGCATCAAGGCCTCATCGGATTTATGGGTATAGGTATGTTTGAAAACTGAGAATGCCACTATGGTTTCAAATGATTTAGTATTTCTTTCTCTTCGGCACTATGCTTGGCCAATGCAATGATTTTATTTTTTATCCATTCTTGTTTTTGAAGCTCACCTGCTTCCACATAATGGTCGTACAAATTAAGCATAGGTACAATATAATTTTGATTGACACAATCGGTATAGTATGCCGATATGTCTTTGTAAAAGGATTTATCTAAATAATCTAATGCATACAATTGCTCAAAATTCTTTTTCAATATAGCCATGTTATCAAGGCTTTTGTTATTGTATTCATAAGCCAAACCCGTTAAGTACAGTTTCTCTTCAACGCTTTCGGTGTATTCGGGTCCTGCAGTCAGCGCCACATAAACGGGTAATTGTTTTGAATTGCTAGCAATGTGTTTGATGATTTCTGCATGATATGGATTCATGTCATGTATCGATTTGCCAGAGTGCATACTGGTATCCCACTTGGGGATACTTAATTCCTTAAAGATTTTATCTCTATACGAATCAATATTAAGTAAGCTAAGGTTGAGTACACTTACATCTCTTCTTATGCCTTGTGATTGTAATTGCCAAATAGGATAGGTGTCATTATCACCTACCGTTAGCAGAATGGCATTTGGTTTTAGACCAATAATAACATTGTAATTATAATTCAATAATCCTGGAGAGGCGAGTTTTGATTCATACCATACCTTGGCATATTTATCTCTTGTTTTAATGTCACGTTCAGTTTCACCAATGTTAATCATATCCGAAACGATCTCAGGTCGGTCCTCTCCTAGGCTCGCAGCTTTTTTTAGGTAGGGGAGGTATTTGTAATCATTCCCTCCAATCATCCATTGGCACAAATTGTATTCAAACGACTCGGGTACAACCTTGCCCATTTCTTCAACAATTTTTTTCTCGGCAGCCCATTTGTCTTTTCCTGCACGGTTATCGCTTGTATCTAGTCTAGCTAAATTTCTAGTGGCACGGTAATAATTATACCAAGCATAAGCATTTTTACTGTTTTTGTCGATTTCTTTTTTCCAAGCTATAGCCTGCTGGCTATACCATGTTACGGGTTTTAATTCAGTTGCAAAACTATTGATGGGTTCAGGGTTTTGGGCATTTGTTGTTTTTAAAAAACTTAAAATGCAAATTGCTAATAAAAGGGTGCTTTTTTTCATAATTCAGATGTTTTGTATGCTTATACATCTGCGAATGATGAAAGTTCAAATGATATAGAAATAAAATTGAATACATTAACAAATCAGGCTTAGCAGCCTCTGTTATTTCCACCAAAAGGTATTTTAATAATTTGTTTAACTTTATTTCCTTTATCGTCTTTAGCGGGCTTCCAAGTTGGCATTTTTGCTGTTGCATCCAGTATTATTTTGTCGATATAGACTTTGGAAGATGACTCAGATAAATAAATATCCTTTGTTCTGCCTTCTTTATCAATGCTAAAGTTTAATACGGCATTGAAGAAATGATCCATATCTTTTTTCGGTATTTTATTAATGATATGTTCGTTGAAATAATTGGTAATACCTTTGTTAGCGCCATTAAATTCAGCCACTTGGGCGGGTAGGATACTTATTTTTAAAAGGCCACGAAGATCTCTAATGTTTTTTTGGGGTTTAATAGCAAGGCTTGGTTTATACATGTAATAGATATTCATTTCTATTTCTGAACCATATTCTGCCATCGCTAAGATTTCTTTTTGCTCTTTGTTCAAAGTATCATTAGAGCCCTTAGCACTAAATTCTTTATTTTGATTAAATACTTTTATCTCAACAGATGCATAGTTTGTAATTAAATCATAACCACTATTTGGATAGGTTTCACAACCCAATGCGAAATATAATTTTCGGGTATCCTCCAGACTTTTTCTTTTCTCTCTATCCATTGAAAGATCTCTCCAAAAACTTGGTAATATTTGCGAAAGGGTATTTGCCTTGATCAGTTCATCTTTAGTGATATGGAGATAGTTGTAGCCCTCGTATTCAAATCGTTGGTTTTGTGCGTTTACTTTGCTACAAATAATAATACAAACCAAAAGGAATAATATGTTTTTCATAATTAATAAGTTTTTTAATTGAGGTAGATTTAATTGTTTGAATGTTTATATTCCGAAT
>JBBALJ010000137.1:0-6722 GCA_040403075.1 Bacteroidia bacterium | reverse complement strand
CTCCGCTCGAACTGACAGCTCAAAAATTTACTCAAAGCAATATAATCAATCAAAAGTATCAAACAAAGATTTCACCTCGATTTTAGGTTTTACAATTTGAGTTAGATTGCCACTTAGTTTGACCACCTTCTTTTCATTAGGCAAGAGGTCAAAGAAATTATCATCAAATCGAATCTGTTCATTTTCCGAACTTAAAAACACATTTTTAGCTAATTTATTTGATGTTAATTCAATGGTATTATTTGAAATGTACTTGAGTTTAATTGCAGGTTTGGTTAAGTTCAATTCCTTTGGTTTCACAAAATAATGTAAAGACTGAAGCTCTTCTTTTTTACTATCAAAAGATGCAAACAAAACAAGTTGACGAGGAAGTTTAAAGGCTTCTATTTTTTCTTTTAGAATCGAATAGTAAACCTTGCTATCATTTGAATTCACAATAATTTCAAGGGAATCTACAATCAATATATTTCCATCAAAATCCATGAGTTTTATTTTCAATTTACCTTCTATGTTTTCCAACTTATCTGAAACGATAAAAACCAAAACGGAATCATTCTTATCTTCAAATGAAATCAGCAAATCATTGAATGATTTTTTCACTTGGTAATGCAAGGCTTTCAAATTTCCATTATTATCAATCGAACTCCATGATGTGACAGGCCAACAATCATTCAATTGCCAATACAAACTTCCCATACAATAAGGCATGGCCCTGCGATGCGCTTCCATGGCTGTTTTCATGCCATCTGCTTGCAACAATTGAGATACATACACATAATCTTCAAAGCTTGAAGGAACCTTATAATCTCGCTCCATATAGGTTTGAATGGTTTGGTATCCTGTTGGGTGTTTCTGATGTAACTTCAATATGGTGGAGTCAACCACATAGCCATACTCATGATGCTTTATGGCACCCATATCTTCAAAGGTTTTTATTGCAGGCATCCCTTGAAAGCCATATTCACTCATGAAGCGAGGTACTTTTTTCTCGTACACTTCAAAAGGTTCCATACCCCACCAAACACCCCAATAATGGGCATCGCCTTGTGTTAAACTTTGTTTTCGTCCCCAACCAATGCTTGGAGAACTAGGCCAATAAAATCTCTTGCCATCTAAATGTTCTACGTACTCCTTTATTTGTGCTTCAAACAAGCTGTGATAATGCATTGCAATACTTGCTGAATCAGTAGCTGAATACTTGTATTGTTTTTGCCAACCCCAATTTTTCCAACCTTCATCAATCTCATTATTACCACACCAAATGGCCAAACTAGGATGATTTCTAAGCCGAGTAATTTGGTCTTTTACTTCCGCTTTTACATTATTTACAAATGCGTTATCACCAGGATACATAGCACAGGCAAACATAAAATCTTGCCAAATCAAGATGCCATTTTCATTACACAGTTGGTACAACTCATCGCTGCCGTATGTACCACCTCCCCATATTCGCAACATGTTAATGTTTGCAGATTTGGCATCCATTATCAATTGTTTGGTTTTAGCCAATGAAACACGTGGAAGAAAATTATCTTCAGGAATATAATTGGCACCTTTGGCAAAAATCGGAATGCCATTCAACTTCATGTAAAAGGATTTACCTTTCTCGTCTTTTTCTTGCACCCATTCGATATTTCTAAGGCCAAAGCATAATGGAATCGAATCCAATTTCTTGTTGGATAAGCCTAACACAAACGAGTAATTATATAAATGTTGTTTACCCAAATTATGCGTCCACCATAACTTAGGATGATTGATTGTATGAGACAATACAATGTGATTCAATCCTTCATTTAATTGGATGAGTGTATCTCCTATTTTTTCATTTTTATTATTGATGGTTGATAAATGATAGGTGGAAACTTTATTACAAACTATTTCTAAGTTGAATTGAACTTGAGCTCTCTCCTTATCCAATTTATTTTGCACAAACTGAACATGATTTATTTTCGCATGGTTCCAAAATTTAAGTTTTACCCCTTTCCAAATTCCGCATGTAACAAAACGAGGACCCCAGTCCCAACCAAACTGATACTGGGCCTTTCGGGTAAATACTTTTTCATCACCGGGTAATTGATAGCTTAATTTATCGGCTTCTTTTTTACCCTTCATCACAGGTGATTCAAACTGTATTCTAAGTGTGTTTTTGCCAAGGTGAATATATTTTTTTACATCTATCACCCAGCTACGAAACATATTATCAGCCATGAGAAGCAATGAATCGTTTAGATATACTTTAGCATAAGTATCAAGGCCATCAAATTGCAATTCGATATGCTCGTTTTGTAGTTCTTTCTCGTTTATCAAAAAACTTGTTTGATACTCCCAATCTTCATTCTCGATGTATTGTAATTTGCTTTCATTATCCGACAAAAAGGGGTCAGGTATTTTTTTGTTTTGAAACAAGTCAGTATGCACAGTTCCGGGCACTTGGGCCGTAAGCCATTCCTTATCTTTTGTGTTTTTAAAACACCAATTTTCTTTTGATAAATTTCTTTCAAAAGTTTGACTCATTATCCAAAAAGGAAGCCAACACAAAAAAACAAGTATGAGAATTTTTCTATTCAAATCAAATTGACTTAAGGTTTTTCACTTCCTCTAAATGGGCTGTATCACCCTGCAATATGGCAGATGAATGATACCATGTAGTATTCAGTTCATTCATCAATGCAAGAATATTGAATGAACGAACAGAGCCGCACACCATGATATTGATTTTATTTTCAGAATGCTGAAGCAATTGTTTGAGTATAGGCAAACCAAGCAGTGCTGTAGCTGCTTGACCAGAAGTAAGCATATTATCAAAACCCAAATCAATCAATTGTTGTAATGTTATGAAGGGTTCAACTACCTCATCAAATGCTTTATGAAAGGTGCAAGGAAGACCATCTGCTAAATCAAGTAATTGTTTATTTCGAGCTATATCAAGCTTTCTGTTTGCATCTAAAACGCCAAATACAAATCCATCTGCACCTGCCTCTCTAAACTGAATGAGGCTACTTTTCATTTCATCAAACTCTGCGTCTGAATAAACAAAATCAGCCCCTCTTGGTCGAATCATCACATAAACAGGAATGGAAATCTGAGATTTTAATTCAATGAAATCAAGCAATGAAGGTGTTGTACCACCCACTTGCATATTCGCACAAAACTCTACTCTATCAGCACCTCCTTGTTCAGCAATCAAAGCTGACTCTGTATTAAAACAAGCTATTTCAAGTTGTATATTCATGCTATTGCACTTTGGTATGATAGCCTGCATCTATCAATCTATTTCCACTTGCATCATACAATGCATAGTTAAAACCGCTTTGCACACAATATGAGCCTACTTGACCATTTTTATTCAAAGCAATGAAACCCACTTGTATGTCTTTAAGTTCTTTTTTACGCAGTTTCATTAACTTCACCACACGGGTTACTGCTTCTTCACAAGCTTGTTGTGGCGACTTACCTTGTCGCATCAACTCTACCACCAAATGGCAACCCGCAATGCGAATTACTTCCTCGCCATGCCCTGTGGCTGTAGCCGCTCCAATTTCATTATCTACATATAAACCTGCTCCAATAATTGGCGAATCGCCTACACGGCCATGCATTTTAAATGCCATACCACTCGTAGTACATGCACCAGAAAGATTGCCTTGTGCATCCAAAGCTATCATGCCAATGGTATCATGATTTTCAATATTCGCAATGGGTTTGTACTCCGAATGCTTAAGCCATTCTTTCCATTCTCTTTCAGAATCGGGCACCAATAGATTTTCTTTTTTGAAACCTTGTTTCAAAGCAAATTGTAATGCACCATCTCCTACCAACATCACATGAGGAGTTTTTTCCATCACAGCCCTGGCTACTGAAATAGGATGTTTGATAAACTCCAATGAAGCTACCGAACCGATGTTTGACATCTCGTCCATGATGCATGCATCAAGTGTTACACGACCATCTCTATCAGGTCTACCGCCATATCCCACACTGCGTTCATTTGGGTCTGCTTCACATACCTTTACACCCGCTTCCACTGCATCTAGGGCTCTGCCATTTTTCTTCAAAACATCCCAAGCCACTTCATTGCAATTCAATCCAAATTTCCATGTAGAAAGAACAATGGGCTTGTTAACTTTTGTATTTGCTTTAGGTTTATCATCTGCACAACTGTTTACCAAAACAGCAGCCGAAGCCAAGACAGAGGTCTTTATAAAATTTCTTCTATCGGTCATTAATTGTTGCTATTAAAATGTTTAGCATAATTGGCTTTCATCCTATCCAAAAGACCGGTATGTTGCTTAAGTCTGCTAACAAAATCTGTATAATTTTTATTTTTTTGGTTAGTCCATAATACCTCCGAAAGGGCACTCATTCTTGGCAACGACATATACTCTACATGCGAAAAAGTGGTGATATATTCTGTCCATACATTGGCTTGAGCACCCATGATATATTTTTGTTCATCGGTATTCAATGAATCAGGCGTGGGATTGTAATTGTAAACCGAATCAAGTGGATTAAAACCACCTATTGCCATTGGTTCTTTATCCCTCGCCCTAATTTGGTAATGATCAAAATAACATGGTCTACCGGGGCTCATCACCACATAATGCTTTTGCCTAGCAGCTGCAATGCCACCATTGATTCCTCGCCAACTCATCACTGCTGCATTGGGTGCAAGGCCACCTTCTAGTATTTCATCCCAACCAATAATTTGTTTACCATTAGCATTCACAAATTTCTCGATGCGTGTAATAAAATAACTTTGCAAAGCTTCTTCATCTGCTAGGTGTTCTTCCGCTTTACGTTTCTGACATTTAGAGCAAGTTTTCCATCTTGTTTTCACACATTCATCACCACCAATGTGAATGTATTTTCCTGGAAAAAGAGGCATTATTTCTTTTAAGATATTTTCTAAAAATGTAAAAGTCTCATCATTACCTGCGCAATACACATCATCCGAAACACCCCATCTACTAAATGTTTCAAAAGGACCCGCATTACAAGCAAATTGAGGATAAGCAGCCAAGGCAGCTAAAGAATGTCCTGGCATTTCAATTTCCGGCAGTACGGTAATATGGCGAGTTTGCGCATAAGCAACTATTTCTTTGATGTCTTTCTGCGAATAGAATCCTTCATACAAGGTGCTATCATATTTATCATTTGGTGAAGGATTACCTAATGAATCAAAAGTAGGTTTTCCAATTAAAGTAGCTTTGCGCTTGCTACCAATTTTGGTAAGCAAAGGATATTTTTTGATTTCGATACGCCAACCTTGGTCATCCACCAAATGCCAATGAAAAACATTTAGCTTGTACATGGCCAAATAATCAATGTATTTTTTCACTTCATCTTTGGTAAAAAAATGTCGGCTACAATCTAAGTGCATGCCTCGCCACTCGTATCTAGGGGCATCAGCAATATCAAGGCATGGCACAGATAGTGTATTGTTTTTTTCTAATGGTAATAACTGTAAAAGCGTTTGTATGCCGTTGAAAATACCGGCAGCAGTAATTGCATTAATTGAAATATGATTTGTTCTAACTGATAATTGATAAGACTCTTTATTATCATCAGGCATACTAAGAATAGGTAGTAATTGTATTTCTTGTCGGTTTGATTTGCTTTGATTTGTAATCTTTAAATTAAGGCCATAATTGCTTTGAATATATGCTTGTAAATACTTGGCTTCGGATGATTTTTTATCTGCAAATATGACGGTTTTCTTATCTAAGGTAAAATTTCCTATGCCCATGGATATTTGATTGGGTTTAGGAATTAAGGGCAATGGCTGTGCTTGAATGCCAAAAGTTACAACAATCAAGACAAGTAAAAAAGAGATTTTTTTTATCATACAAAAACCTTATCAATATTTATGAAAGCAATAGTAATAAAAAGACCAACAAAAACAGCTTAATTAAAAACTAAATTATCTCAAAAATTGGTGAAATAGGAGGTGCAAAAAAAATTATAAGATAAAACAAGGATTTAGATATTGAACCCCTTCAGGGTTCAATTGCTCTCTGTAATAATGACCGCAGGTTTCACCTGCGGCTATTGATATTAAACCCTTTCAGGGTTTTAACACATCTATATTTTGATGAATGAAAACGGTATAATCATTTTCTTCGAATTAGAAACTAATTAAGAAATGACTAAGGATTAAATCCCTTTTCTTAGGCAGTATAAATACAGGCTTTCCACCTTAGCCCTTGCCCATGGTGTTTTGCGCAGAAATTTCAAACTTGAAGACATGCTTGGGTTGTTTCTAAAACTATTGACACTGATTTTTTCGCCCAATTCTTCCCAGCCAAAGGTGTTTACCAAATGGGTTAATATGGCTTCAAGCGTTTTGCCATGCAAAGGGTTGTTCTTTTGGGTTTCTTCCATCAAGCTAATTTCTTTATTCAATTACAATACTAAGTTTTTTTGTATCAATTCTCTACATTCGTATTTCAAACATGTGTATTAAAAAAGGCCTATTCATTTTGAGTATTTACTTGCTTTTGATTGCTTGCCACAAACCTCCATTCAGCAAAAACTATGTTGACAAAAAAGGAAGAAGACAGGGTAAGTGGAAGGTATTTTATGATGCGGAAAAGCATCGCCCATTGTATAAGGGTAAGTATAGAAACGGCAAACAAGTTGGAAAATTTCAATACTTCTTACCTGATGGAAAATTGTATTTGCAAGAAATCACATTTCAGAAAAAAGGCTTTATTGAAACAAAG
>JBBALJ010000136.1:0-6977 GCA_040403075.1 Bacteroidia bacterium | reverse complement strand
TAATTTGTTTATTCCGCAACGTATCAAACACAAATTATAAATACATCTTCTAGTAAATTTCAGATATATCGTCTGTATCGAATTCCGAAAGCGAAGCCGATTTTCACAGTGCTGCGCAAAAAGATTTCGGGCACGGGTTTGTGCAGCCTTTTAGGTTTTGCCATGAGCAGTGGAATTTGCCAAGAGGCAAAACATAAGCAGCGGCAAGGGGAAATCTTTTTGATGTTTGCTAGTGGGTAGGAAGGCACCTTGAAAATCGAAGCATTTTTGTTTCCTTTTGATGCCTCAAAAGGAAAATGAAAAATATATAGATGGATGTTGGTTTAGCCGTAGACTAATTAAAATTTGAAACCAATTTCTATAGCTTTCATTTTTTCTTGATAAAAAACGAAACAAAAAATCAAGACTGACATTAAATCTTGGAAAATGTAATTTGCTTTTGCAATAAAGTACTTTAAAGCTACGCATTCCGAATGCGAAGCCATGATAATATTTCAAATAGGAGGCGTGCGTTGGGTTGAAAAAAATGCGGGCCAAGCATCAGGCTAGTGGGCGGAAGCTTATTTTTTTCTAGATTTTTTGCTTACTTTTTCATCAATGGAAAAAGTAAGAGAAAGAAAAATCTTGATTGATTAATCATATCCTTAAATATTAATCAAAAGCAAAATTCCCATACAACTAAGTTTAACCATTAATTCTTCTTCACATATTTGTCATACAGGTCTAAGAGAATACCATCTTTTAGACCTGAATTGGCAGGAGAATATACTTTTTCAATATCTGCCCAACTTAATATTCTTAAATATATATCGGCCGAAGTGCCAATAATATCAGCCCTATCAGGGTTTAACTTCAATTGCTCAATACGCTCAGTAACCGACATTTTAGTAACTTTACGGTGAAAGTTTTTCAATTGTTCACGGGTAAAGTAATCTGTATTTGCGCCCTCACTAATAATATTGGAGATTTTATTTATTGTTCCACTAGTTACCACGGCTGAAAGGTTTTCTAAGCCTTTGGTGTTTTTTCGAACCCAAGCTTCAATGGTTTCCCAAGTTTTTTCTTTCACAGCTCCATCAAACATCCTTACTGTACCAATATCAAACGAAACAGAATGAATGGCTTTCTGGTTTTGAATAACCGTCATTTCAGTACTTCCACCACCCACATCAATGGTTAAGTAGTTTTTATTTTTTTCAAACAAAGTATCAATCGAACGAAGTATAATTTGGCTTTCTTCCTTGCCATCAATGATGCGGATTTTCAATCCTGTTTTTTCAAAAACCTTTTGGGCTACTTTATGTCCGTTAGAAGCTTCGCGCAAAGCACTAGTAGCACAAGCCATATAGAAATCCACTTCAAACACTTCCATCATCAACATAAAGGCTTTCATGGCCTTATTAAAAATCCTTGCCTTTTCTTTGCTAATCTTACCATCTTTGAAAGCATCATCACCTAATCGCACGGGAATGCGCACGAACTCAACTTTCTTAAACAATTCTTGGGGATCGTTATCAACGGTACGAACTATTTGCAATCGCACAGCATTCGAACCTATATCAATGGCAGCTAGTTTCATATTCTAATTTTTGGCAATATATATTTATGATGGTATTTTTTCATAGAATTGAATATTATCATGGGTTTTAAGTCAATAAAAAATGAGGCTCAACTTGCTTCAAAAAAAAATATTTTCAGGCTTTAAAATTTTGCTCTGTTTTACATTAACTTGCAGCGAAATTTTTCAAACAACTATTTTTGCAGGGAGATAAGCATAGAAAATGAGCGTATTCAATTTTTTAACTCAAGATTTAGCAATAGATTTAGGCACGGCAAACACGCTGATAATACACAAAGATCAGGTGGTGGTTGATGAGCCGTCCATCATTGCTATCAATAGAAGAACGGGCAATGTGATTGCGGTGGGAAGCCAAGCACAACAAATGCATGGCAAAGTGCACGAGGACATTAAAACGGTTCGTCCTTTGAAAGATGGAGTAATCGCTGATTTTCAAGCTGCAGAACACATGATACGTGGCCTTATAGGCATGATTCCCCAAAACAACAAACTTATCAAACCTCAACAACGCATGGTTATTTGTATTCCATCGGGCATTACCGAAGTGGAAAAACGTGCGGTAAAAGACAGTGCTGAACGCGCGGGTGCCAAGGAGGTTTACCTTATTCATGAGCCTATGGCTGCTGCCATTGGTATTGGTATTGATGTATTTGAGCCAATGGGTAACATGATTATTGATATTGGAGGTGGAACCACCGAGATTGCCGTTATTGCTTTGGCAGGTATCGTTTGTGACCAATCCATCCGTGTGGCTGGTGATGAATTTACAGAAGATATTTTGGATTATATGCGTAGACAACACAATTTGCTTGTGGGTGAGCGTACTGCTGAAAGAATAAAAATCGAAGTGGGTTCAGCTTTAACTGAGCTTGAAAATGCACCTCCTGATTATGCGGTTAATGGCCGTGATTTGATGACAGGTATCCCTAAACAGATTTCTGTTTCATACACCGAGATTGCTTCAGCCCTTGATAAATCAATCTCTAAAATAGAAGAAGCTGTGCTTAGAGCCTTGGAATTAACTCCTCCTGAGCTTTCAGCGGATATTTACTCAACAGGTTTGTATTTAACAGGTGGTGGAGCTTTGCTTCGTGGCCTTGACAAGCGTATTGCAGCTAAAACCAAATTGCCAGTGCATGTGGCTGAAGATCCACTTCGAGCGGTAGTGCGTGGCACAGGTATGGCTTTGAAAAATCTTAAGAATTTCAAATTTTTAATGACATAGTTGATAGGTCTTAGCCCCGCTAAAACCCTCACTAATACTACATAATGCGCAACATTATATTCTTTTTATATAAGTACTATACGTTCATGCTCTTCATTGGGCTTGAGTTGTTGTCATTTATTATCATTTACCGTTATAACAATTATCAAAAAGCCAGTTTTTTAAACTATACGGGTTCGGTTAGTTCAGGTTTTTATAATGCAGTAAATAGCACCACATCCTATTTCAACTTAAAAAATGTAAACGATAGTTTGCAGGCCGAAAACGCACGATTGCGTTCACAGCTGTTAAATGCATTTTATCAAAACTCTTTTACCATTACCAAAATAAGTGACACCACCTACAAGCAACAATACGAATATATCTCGGCTAGTGTTGTAAACAATTCGGTGACTAAAAGAAACAACTACATTACCCTTGACAAAGGCAGTGAACACGGCATAGAAAAAGGGATGGGCGTTATTTGTAGCAATGGTATTGTGGGAACAGTACAATTCGTAAGCAGAAACTATAGTGTGGTATTGTCATTCTTAAATAGCCAATCCAACTTGAGTGTGAAGGTGAAGAAGAACAATGCCTTTGGCTCTTTGGTATGGGAAGGTGATGACCCAGGAGAAGCTAGATTGAAAGACGTAAACAAACATGTTCAAATTGCTGTCAACGATGAAATTGTAACCAGTAATTATTCAACTATTTACCCTGAAGGAATTCCAGTTGGAACAATCAGTAACCACTACTTAGATGATGGTGAGAATTTTCATAGCATTCATGTAAAACTGAACACAGATTTTGGCACCCTGAAAAGTGTATATGTCATTCGAAATTTACTTAAAAACCAGCAGCAAGATATTGAAGCTATAGCCAACCCTGAACAACATTGATAATAGAACTAGTATCAAATATCATTAAGTTTATACTACTCATACTTTTTCAGTTATTGGTGGTAAACAAACTAGGAATTAGCACCTATGTGAATCCCTATGTGTATGTTGTTTTCATTTTATTGTTGCCTATCAAAATAAAACCATGGATTGTATTGGTCATTTCGTGCTTAACAGGAATGGTTATGGACAGTTTCAGTAGCACACCGGGTTTGCATATGGCAGCATGCGTTTGTATGGGTTATTTGCGTGGTTTCTATCTTCGTTTTGCAACGGGTAAAGACGACCAAGAATCTAACATCATTCCCAACATGTCGAACAAAGGATGGGTATGGTTTTCTATCTACACCTTCATCATGGTTTTTATTCACCATTTCATGCTCTTCTTCTTAGAAATTTATGGGTTGAACCAATTTTTCGGAACCCTTACACAAATATTTTTTAGTACAGTTTTCTCTGTATTTATTATCGTAGTAGGGCAGTTATTGTTTTATAAATTCTCACCAAGCAAAGGCAAGATTTAACGCTAATCACTTATTGTCTCTAACGAGTTCAATAATTTTTCATTTCTCCACAATTAAAATAATATCATTCACTCTTTTTGAATTAGCTTTGTTGCACATCAAAAAATTTTAGCATTTTTCCATAAATGGATAACAAAATCAGACAAAAAATACTCTTTATAGCCTTTTGTTTAGTGGCTTTGGTGTATGTCATTCGCCTGATGCAGCTTCAGATTGTTGATGATAGTTACTTCCGCTCGGCACAAGACAATGTATTACAAGAACAAACCATCTACCCTGCAAGGGGTTTGATATACGACCGTAATGGAGAGTTGCTTGTATATAATGATGCAGTATATGATTTGTCTGTTATTCCCATTGAAGTTAAAACCCTTGATACAGCTTTATTTTGCAAAGTATTAGGAATAAGTCCCGAACAATTCAGGTACAAGTTTGAAAAACTGAAACGCCAAAAGGGTTATGCACCCTATAAAAAATGCATATTCGATAGGCAAATTTCCATTCCTGTGTATGCGGCATTCCAAGAGCATTTGTATGATTTTAGAGGCTTTTATGTGGATGTAAGAACCGATAGAAAATACGCTCATAGCAATGCTGCTCATATCATGGGATACATCAGTGAGGTAACAGATAGAGATATTGAAAACTCCAATGGATATTACCAAATGGGCGATTTTAAGGGTATGAGTGGGGTGGAGAGAAGTTATGAAAAAGAATTGGGCGGCATAAAAGGAATCAAGTACATTTTGGTGGATTCAAAAGCTCGTACACAAGGTCGATATAAAAATGGTGAATATGATACCCCTTCTGTTTCTGGAAAAAACATCAACCTAAGTTTAGATTATAAATTGCAAGCTCTTGGCGAGGAATTGATGCAAAACAAAATTGGCAGTGTGGTGGCTATTGAGCCCGCTACAGGCGAAATATTAGCCATGGTAAGTACACCAAGCTACGACCCCAATTTATTTGTTGGAAGAGACCGAGGCAAGCACTACATGGAATTACTTCTTGACCCATCAAAACCGCTTTTCAATAGAACCATTGCAGCACCTTATCCACCGGGGTCTATCTTTAAGATATTAATGGCCTTAACTGGGCAACAAGAGCATGTATTAACACCTGCAACTACTTATGGTTGCTCGCGAGGTTATTTGTTTGTGGGTTGCCATGCGCATGGCTCTCCCCTTCCATTACGTGGAGGTATTGCTGTAAGTTGTAATTCGTATTTTTGTCAAGTATACAGAAGTGTGGTAAACAACCCTGCCTATAAATTGCGAGAAGATGCCTATAAAAGCTTCCGCAAACACATCACAAGTTTTGGACTAGGCAGCAAATTAGGTGTTGACTTGTATGGCGAAGGCTCTGGATTGGTGCCAACAAGCGAATACTATGATAAGATTTATGGCCGCTATCGATGGCAAGCACTTACTACTATTTCCTTAGGTATTGGACAGGGAGAGCTTGGTATCACACCGCTTCAAATGGCAAATGCCACTGCTGCTGTGGCCAACCGAGGTTATTATATTACCCCTCATATTGTTAAAAAAATTGATAACAAATTAAACCCTAATCCTGATTTTAATAAGAAACATTGGAGCACCATTGATACATCTTATTTCCCAATTGTAATTGAGGGTATGCAAGATGTTGTGGAACATGGAACAGCTTATATCGCAAAAATTCCAGGTATAGAAATTTGCGGAAAAACAGGTACAGCGCAGAATCCACATGGTAAAGACCATTCTATCTTTTTTGCCTTTGCTCCTAAAAACAAACCCAAAATTGCGATAGCCGTTGTGGTTGAAAATGCTGGATTTGGTGCTACTTATGCAGCACCTATTGCCAGTTTGATGATGGAAGAATACCTAACTAAAAAACATGATACTAGGAAAGCTTTATACGAACGTATGATCAAAGCAAACCTTACACATAAAAACACCAATGACACAGCTGCAACCAAAACCCGCTAAATTTGATTGGCTCACGCTAATGCTCTACTACGTATTTGTAGTAGCAGGTTTGCTATGCATTTATGCCTCGGTATATAAGGAAACCAATCCCATGATTTATGACAATAGCATGAACTATGGGAAACAATTGGTATGGATTGGCATTTCGTTTTTTGTGGGTTTGATGATATTGTTGATTGACGAGAAATTTTTCTATGCATTTGCCTACGGATTATATGGCATCAGCATTGTAATGCTGCTATCCGTTTTTGCTTTGGGTACTGAAATAAAAGGTTCTAGTTCTTGGATTCGTGTTGGAGGCATTCAGTTTCAACCTGCCGAGATAGCTAAATTTGCCACTGCTTTGGCTCTTTCAAAATACCTAAGTGGCTATAACATCCAGTTTAAAGAAAGAAAAACACAAATGATATGCGCGGCCATGATATTGCTGCCAATGGTTATTATACTTTTGCAAAATGAAACGGGCTCAGCGCTTGTCTTTGTAGCCTTTGCCCTTGTGCTATACCGCGAAGGCTTGCCAGGATGGCTTTTATTGGTGGGTATTGCCATTGGAATACTCAGTGTGGTGGCCTTATTGGTCAAGCCTCTTTATATCATAATTGTATTAGTGGTATTGGCAGGTGCATTCCTCCTAATGGTTCGCAGAACCATGCTTTTGATTTATCTAACGGTTGGTGTGGTGATATTTGCGAGTGCCTATGTTAGCTCTGTAGATTATGTATTTGAAAACGTTTTGCAAGCGCATCAAAAATCAAGGATAAATGTATTGCTTGGTAAAGAAGTAGACATGAAAGGTGC
>JBBALJ010000135.1:0-7127 GCA_040403075.1 Bacteroidia bacterium | reverse complement strand
TTATTTTTGAAGATTTTGAAATTGCTACATACTTCCTAGATATGGAATGTGTTAGTTGTGGTAGTGTTGCAACGGCACCTACCCCTGTAGACAGAGAGGCAATGGAATGAGAAAGTCAGAAAGATTAAGACTGCTAGAAATGCAGGTAGTCAGACTTGAAATGATGGTTGAGTTGTATTCTCAAAGTATAACTAATCTATTAGAATCTCAAGGAATGCACACACCTACCCAGCTTGACGCTGGTAAATGGTATAACGCTAAGTTAGATACATTAGATAACGAATAACCTATTGACAATTCGTCAATATTTAGTAGAATAGGTACTATGAATAAAAAACTAATCACGGCTCTAGTAGCCTTAACACTCATTATCCCAACAACTGCTCAAGCAGCATTAAAGAATCGCACAATCGATTCAAAGCCAGCATTGGCAATTATTGACACAGCATTAGATACATCTATTCCAGAGTTTGCTGGTAAGATTGTTTACGAAGTATGTTTTATTGAATGGTCTACCTGTCCAAACGGAAAGACATTTATGGAAGGCCCAGGATCTGCTGGAATGCCATTAAACTTTATGCAAAATAATGGCTTTAATCACGGAACACAGATGGTGTCCTCTGCCCTTCAAACTAATCCTAATATGAACATAGTATTCATCAGGATAGTTGGAAACACAGCTAATGGCTCAAGACAAATTGTTAATGATCAGGTAGTAAATTCAGCCATGCAATGGGTTAATGATAATAGAACAAAGTTTAACATTCAAGCTTTATCTATGTCTCAAGGAACAAGCACTTTTCTTAATGGATCACAGTATTGTTTAAATACACCAAACACAAATTCTATTATTGGTTTGCTAAAAAACAATGGAATTCCTTCATTTTTTCCAGTCGGCAACTCTAAGAACTATAAAAGAATTGATTGGCCTTCTTGCATACCAGATTCAATTGCAATCTCAGCAACTATGCCTGGAGATGCTATAGCAACATATGCAAATTTTGATCCACTGTTGACAGACTTTTTTGCTCTAGGATCTTTAAGCGTTAAGAATCCAGGAAATTCTTCTGTAAATGGCGCTGGAACTTCTATTGCTGCACAAGTAGCAGCAGCAACTTGGGTGGCAGTAAAAACAAAAAATCCATCAATGTCTTATCAAGAAGCATATAACCTATTATCACTTAAATCAACAGTTGTAAATGGTCGAGGAGCATTTGGTAAAGTAATTGACACATGGGCTTTGATAAATGGCTGATCGTTTAACTGTACTAGAAGAAATAATTAAAGAAATTGGTGAAGAGTTATATCAAAAGTGGTATAACGGTCTTGCAATTGAAGATAGAACAGAAGAAACTTCAAAAGCAATGGCAACTAATGCTGGAGAAACTGCAATGTGGGTTATTCAAACATTTATGAGTAAGTTCAATGCAGCAGCGGAGGAACTAAAACCTGATGATAGTAACGGATGAAAGCTTTGATGAGGTTATAAAGTCTAACGGTTTAATCCTGATAGATTTCTGGGCGGAGTGGTGTGGTCCCTGCAAAAGGGTCTCCCCAATCCTAGATGAGATATCAAAAGAGCATGGAATACTTGTCGGTAAGTTAAATATTGATGAGAATCCTTTGAAACCAGTAGAGTTCTTCGTATCCTCTATACCAACTATGGTATTATTTGAAGATGGTGTTGTCGTTAAGACAATCATCGGGGCAAAGCCAAAGCACAAAATGCTTGAGGAGTTGTCAGAATGGTTTTAGAATTTGATTCAGAAGATGCTAATCATTTAGAGTTTGAAATATGGCTTAAGAGTGGTTATGATCGTGGTTGGATATCAGATGTATTTTGCGATACACATGATGGCCCACCAATGTCAGATGAAGAAATGGAAGAATGGGATGAAGGCGGAGATCCCTGCTCATTTCACGTAAAGGTACATGAATTACACTAGATAGCGACATTTGATAAAGAAAAACGTCTTACATAGTGTGAACATGTCACAAACTTTCTGTGCTCGTTACGAGGCAGATTAAAATAAGGAGAAATAAATAGAATGAACTCATTCAAGAAAGTATCGCTAATCATCGCTGCAGCCCTGACTAGCACAATGCTAATCTCGCCAGCAGCTAATGCGGCAACCACAACTTTAACAGTTGCGGGCTCTGCAGCAACGGGTGGGACAGTAGCAACAGCTCCTGTAGCACTTCCAGTACCAGCAGATAATAGTGTAGATGCAGCAGATGCATTGAAGATTGCTATTACATCTGTAGATACAGGAACAGCAGTTTCAGCAGTTGCAACAAATGCAACTATTGTGCCAGCATTGGCATCATCAACTGCACCAGTTACCGCTTCAAGCGGATCATCTGCTCTAACAATTAATGTTGGAACAGGAACAACAGCAGAGTTTTATGTATATACTAAAACTACTACAGTAGGAACAGTATCAGTTACTGTTGGTGGAAACACAACTACATACTACGTACAAGGTACCGCAGGTGCTTTGAACTCAATCGCCCTAACTGCACCAGCATCTGGAGCAGCAGGAACAATTGCAACACTAAAGGTATCGGGATACGATGTATTTGGAAACCTAAAAGGTGGAGCAACAATTAATACTTTAGTAAGCTCAAATGGTGCAGCAACTGCAACAGCGCTTACAACAGATACAGCAGTAGCAACACTTGGAACAAAGGAGCAGACAGTTACACTTCCTGCTTCAGGTTCAGTTGTAGTTACAGCATATGCAACAGTAGCATCAGCCGTAACAGGTCTTGCAGCACCAGTAGGTTCTGTAGTTGCAACAATAGCAGTTCGTGATCTTGCAGGTGAACTTGCAGCAAAGAACGCAGAACTAGCAGTTGCTAATGCAGCCCTTGCAGCAGAAAAGGCTGGACGTGCAGCAGACAAAGTTGCAGCAGATAAGGCACTTGCCGATGCAGCAACAAAGCTTGCTACAGACAAGGCAGCAGCAGATCTTGCTAAGGCTACTTACATTGCAGAGTATAATGCTCTTGCAAAGAAGTGGAATGCAAAGAATCCAAAGGCTAAGGTAGCACTAAAGAAGTAATTCTTTAAATTAAAGGGGCAGGACTTTTGGGTCTTGCCCCTTTACTCTACAAATGCTAGAATAGGCTTATGGATAAACTTATAGAGTACTTAGATGATACTCATAGGAAAAAAATTGCAAATGAAATAAAATATTTAGAATTGCCTCCAGAGTGGAGACCGCATGAAGTTATAAGATACATAGTCAGGATAATAGAAAAAAACAATGGGTAAACACCACGATAAAATTAAAAAAGCTTTAGAACAAAGAATTGCTGCAACTCCAGGCGGGGCAGGATTTAAGAAGCCAGGATCAATGAATAAAAAAAAGACAGGATACCGTGGCCAAACAGCTAAAGGACCAAAGTAGTGTTTGGTGAAATTTGCGAAATAGCGGGATGTAATAATAAATCTACTAGGATAGCCGCAAAACCAGCAGGGGCAATTATAGATATTTGCGATGAGTGCTGGCATCAACAATACAGATCTTAATCAACTAAATGCTATAATAGAGGGATGAGCGGAATACTAGTCCCGCTTAAATAAATAACCTATAGGAGTAATAAAATGACAGACGGAATTAACTTAACAGGATTTAATGAAGTAAACGAGCTTACGGGAGCGCACTCAATTGATGCAAGTGGTGATTACTCACCAACAACTGGATCATTTCCAGCAGCTTCAGATATGTCAACACAAGGTAATGCAGGATTAAATGTAGAAGGATCATCAGAATCTCTTTCAATTTCAGGTGCAGATGAGTCAGATGACCCAGCAACATATAGAGGCATGTAATTATGTGTATTGAATGTGGATGCGGAGCAGTTGGTAGCGAAGCTGGAATTATTCCAGTAGTGGTTACTGATGTTTCAAGAGATGGTGAATCAGGCGTAACGCTTAGCATGACTTCAACACCAGAGCAGACAAGACAATTTATTAATGAGTAATTTTCAAAAAGATGATGGTACTGGAATGACTCCACCGCCAGCAGCAGGTTCTGCTTCTGGGGCGGTAACAAGTCGTGAAGCTACAAGAAAATATCCAAAGCAAGGCATTAAGCCAAGAATGAAGATAGATATCAATAGTCACGGAATACGTAGAGAGACATCACTGGATTCAAAACCTAAAAAAACAAGACCAAAAAAGGTCTAATTACATATTAGATATGGCCCCGTAACTGGGGCTATATTTATTTAAGGATAATCATGTGCAAAGAATGCGGGAACTGTTCAAAAGAACACACAAGAACTGTAGATGATGCAGTTGATCAAGTCCTTGACTCTCCCATATAAATATTATATAATTAAATAATGAAAGAACCTAAAATTATGAAAATGGATTGGCGCTCATTAGGGTATTGGCCAGTGTATAAAGATGGAAAACTTACATGGGAAAAGGATCCTAAAAATGATTGATTGGTTAGTTAATAGAATATTTAGATGGGACTCATTAAGACACGCTATCTTTGATGAAGTGCATATGTATGACGAAGTAGATAAACGTATTAAAGAATACAAAAATGAAGAACCAACTAATCTAACATGGTCCGAAGGGGACACTTGGTACGGCTGGACATATAATGAAGGCAAAAAGCGCTACTACTTCGATGACATTGGAAACACATCCCTTATGGGTTTATGGGAAGATCAATGGGCAAGAGAAAAAGAAGTTGATCAATTAAATATGTTTAAAAACCAAGTAGACTTTGAATGACAATAACGGTTAGCGCCTATTGTATTCTATGCCAAAAAAACGTTATAGGCAAACTAAATGAGATAGTAGCCCTTGATTCAGGCAAATGGCTTCATATAGGAGAGTGTCCTGACTGTTGCTATCAGATCAAAAGGATCATGAAAACAAAAAATGATATAATAGACTTATGAGCGAAAAAACAGGCTACAAGCCAACTTCAGGAATGCAATCTGCTGCCCGTCGAGCAATTAAGCTTAAAGAGCAGGGTAAAGCAAAAGGTGCAGGAACAGCTGTAGGCTGGACAAGAGCAGGACAACTAGCAAGAGGTGAAACCTTAAGCCTATCTACTGTTAAGAGGATGTACTCATTCTTTTCACGTCATGAAGTAGACAAACAAGGTAAAGATTGGGACAATGCAGAGAGCCCATCAAATGGTAAGATTATGTGGCTAGCATGGGGCGGAGACGCAGGATTTTCTTGGTCACGCAAAATAACTCAAGGGGAGAAAAAAATGAAAAAGAATTTAGAATTAAACGAGATAGTAGAAGAGATTAAAGATATGTTAGATGATGTAGTTAATCCAATCACTAAGGTAATTGAGATTGAAGATGGATTAGAGAAGTCAATCGACCCTAAGCCAGAAGATGAAATGGATAACACAAAAGGATGCGACTGTAAAGGTTGCACAGAGTGCAAGGCCAATGGTGGATGCGACATGGAAATGTGTAAAGATCATAATGGAATGCAAAAGGCTGCAAGCGCTTGTGATTGCACAACATGCAAAGAGCAGGGAATTTCATGCGATACTTGCGAAAAGTGCATGACTAAGTCTTACCAATCAGACAACGAAGAAGAAGATAACTGGGATAACATGCAGAAAGCATGCTGGTCTGGTTACAAGCAGGTTGGAATGAAGGACAAAAATGGAAGACAAGTACCTAATTGTGTTCCAGTAAAGAAGTCTCTATTCGGCACAGAAGGACCTCAAACACTAATCCCCAAAAACAAATAATATGGGTATCCTAGATAACCTAGAAGCCTATATGGACTCACAAGAGCCTTATAAAGTAGCCTGTAGCAAATGCAAGAAGCTATTCATCAAATCAAATGATGCTCCCTTTATATGCCTATTGTGTTCACAATAATAATAGACTTAATATAGCTCGCAATTAGTGAAGCAAAAAGTGCGGCGAGAAGAGCACCCCTTGTCAGTACCTGACATAAATGTTATACTGATAATATGATTCAAAGCCTTGAGATCCCTGATCCATTTGCTACTTTTGTGGCACACAAATATGCTAATTTTAAAGGTATGACATATGACTATTTTGGCAAAGAATGGCATTTAAAGACAGCATGCTGTGGGGAAGAGCTTTACGCTCCGAATAAGAAGACTATGACTAAAATCAGACTTTATCATACTCGCAATGAATGTATGGGTGGATACTAAATGAATGATCTATTCTGGTATAGCCGTAAATTAAAAGAAGCGGTATCAACTACTGGCATGGAAAATGGCTGGGATAATGATAAATGCAAAGAAGTCTTTGATAAACTAATGGATAAATATCTAGTAGATAAGAATCTAAAATGAGCGATGCTTTATGCACTAAATATGGATGTGACTATCAACTAGACCTTGATGGTCAAGTAACATGTACCAATTGTGGTGCTATGGATGATGATATGAGTGGTAGCCCTACACCTTCTACTAGCGTAGATACAGGCGATGATGCTATACTGAATGAGAACATTTCAAGTTCCTATAATGGTCGTAGAGCAGTTTCCGAAACTGATAATGAAGGTCCGATTCCTTCACTTGAAGCCATGTTTGAATCCCAGATAGATTTTGAATAAAAGGCGGGAACCAATGGCATATAGTAGATTCTATGATAGCGATATATACATATACCCTAGTATAGGTGGATGGATTGAATGTGCTGGATGTTTTCTAAACATACCTACAGATGAACATACTATATTTCAGTCAACTAAGATATATGATGATGAGACATTATTGATGCATATAGTTCAACATAGAATCTCTGGGCATAATATACCAGATAATCTGGAAGCAGAAATTTTGCGGGATCCAGAGAGATATGGACGGAACCAAGAGATATGATCAATCTAACCAATAGACTTATATGCTACCTAACCAAGCATAAGATACATAATACCTTTCTGGAGCAATGCCCATATACAGGGCAAACCTATCAGCTTTGTACCAGATGTACAGCCTTGCTGCCAGTGTACAATTTAGATTAAATTACCCTGCATCATCTGTATCCCCCGCCCATAAAGATGTCTCATATGGCTTCCTATGGCCTATTAGAGTGGAGTAAAGTGGAGCATAGTGGAGAATATATACTATAGATTACATTAGATTAGT
>JBBALJ010000134.1:0-7140 GCA_040403075.1 Bacteroidia bacterium | reverse complement strand
ATTCAAATATAAAATATACAAAAGGCTGACAGCCATAATCGATTAAAAGTAATAAGCCAAACCAGCTGTGACACGTAGACTAAACAACTAAGATATTCATTTTTTTTGTCCTTTTTATGGTGTAAGAATTTGACTAGCCATATTATATATTTTCTTTATATTTGAATTTCAAATCATTAAGCTAAACTTATGAAAACAATTACTACCTCTACATTAAAAAAGTTGAGTTTGAATATTGGATGGCTAAATACATTGGCTATTTTATTATTCTCTAACTTTTCTTTCGCTCAAAGTTTATGTGAAGCCAATTTTACATACACTTTAAATCAAAACACCAAGACGGCCACCTTTACAAATACATCTTATGGTCAAGGCTTGGTGTACTTTTGGAGCTTTGGTGATGGAACTTCTTCAACACTAGCCAATCCAAGTAAAACATTTAATGGAAATGGATCTTACACGGTTTGTTTAACTGCCGCAAAACCAGATTCTAGCTGCTCTCACAGACGTTGCAGTACAATTGTAGTAAGTGCACCTTGCTTGGCTACTTGGACAGTTTCTACAGCGAACAATAACAATTTAAGTAAAAATTTTATTAGCAATAATACTAGCTTGGATTATTACTATCGTTGGACTTTTGGTGATGGTTCAACCTCTGATTCAAGAACACCCAATCATATTTATACCAATTCAGGTAAATACAAAGTTTGTTTAACCGTTACTAAAAAGGATTCTTCATGTAGCAATACCATATGTGATAGCATAAGTGTAATTGCCAATACTATCCCAACTTGTGTTTCCACTTGGACTTTTACCACAGGAGTTGATAATTCGCTTCGAAAATTATTTTCAAGCTCAAACACCAGTTTAGATTTTAATTATGTATGGACATTTGGGGATGGCACAAGCTCTGATTCTAATACACCGAACCATTTGTATGCACATGTGGGTAAATATAAAGTTTGCTTGAAAGTGACTCGAAAAGATTCATTATGCACATCTACCACTTGCGATAGCATCAATGTTACTTCATCGAATTCGACAGGATGTAATTCAGCTTGGACATTAAGTAATGATCCTACTAACCCATTTAAAAGAAATTTCAATAGTTCAAATACAAGTAACGATTTCAAGTATCTATGGACCTTTGGAGATGGTATTGCTTCCGACTCAAAAACACCTTCACACATATTCCCTCATGCTGGTAAATACAGAGTATGTTTGAAAGTTAGCAAGAAAGATTCAACTTGCACAAACACTACTTGTGATAGTATTACTATCACTGCCCCAGTTGGATGTGAGGCTAATTTCACATATACTAAAACAGGCAGAGAGGTTCATTTTGTAAACACATCTGGTGGTGCTTATAATCGTTCTGTTTGGAAATTTGGTGATAATACAAGTTCAGATCAAAACTCACCAACTCATAACTATAGTATAAATGATTCATTCATGGTTTGCCTGTTTATTTATAGAATTGAAAATGGAGACACCTTATGTCAATCACATAAATGTGCTGCCATTGGTGTGGTTGCCCAAGCTGCTAATTGCAATGCAAGTTTCACTTATGGCGTTAATCATAACCTTAGAAAACTAGAAGTAAATAGCACCTCAACTGGCAACAATTTGATTTACCATTGGTCTTTTGGAGATGATAGTACTTCAAATTTACAAAACCCTCCATCGCATATATACAGCCACAATGGCGTGTATAGAGTATGTCTTCATGTAACGAATGCATTAGATACGAATTGCCAAAGCGAGCATTGCAATTTTATTACGATACATAAGAACGATTCGAATGCGACACAATCAGAAGTATCTGCTTATTATACCTACAATACCACAAATGCTGCCAATAATTCAGTACAGTTTAATAGTTCATCAAGTAACTCAAACGCTGTATATTCATGGAATTTTGGTGATGGAGAATTCTCTTCAGATGCTAATCCTTTGCACAGTTTTTCTAACAAAGATTGGTACTTGGTTTGTTTAAGTGTATCCAATGGGCAGAACACAGATGTGATATGTAACAGTGTGGCTCCAGGTAGTCAATCTACAGGAATATCAAAAGTTTCGAGCATTGAAAATATTAAGGTATTCCCTAATCCATTTAAAGATAATATTCAAATCGAATTAGGAGCAAACAGCCAAGATAAAGTTGTTTTAATCTTGTCTGATATTTCAGGTAAAACCATTGAATCAAAAAGCCTTGAATTGGTGAAAGGCACAAATACTTTGCAGTTTGAAACAAGTCAAATTACCAATGGTGTTTATATTTTAACTATCAAAGGTGATAATATCAATAAAAGTATTAAGGTAATTAAATAATTAACTCTTCTGCCTAGAAAGACTGCTTTCATTAAACGAAAGCAGTCTTTTTTTTGAAATTTTATACCTTTTAAGACTCACTATATTCTTGCAAAAACGATTTGCATTTGAGGCTTAATTAACCTTTAGAAACCTATTGTAATTGTAACTTTTGATGACTCCGAATTTACCAAAAGAGTTACTTCCGATTAATCGGAATCAAGGTGCCTTATGGTCGTTGAGCAGAGTCGAAACGCCATTTCGACTCCGCTCAATGGACGTTTCCTTGACGCTGTATATGTTTTGCCTCTTATCTAAAACCTAGCCTCATGGCAAAACCTATAAGGCTGCACAAACCCTTGCATGAAATCTATTTGCACACACTGCGAAAATCGGCTTCGCGAGCAGATCAGGTCTAAATTTATATTTTATAAATTTGCTAATAATTCACTTGGATTTAATATATGGGAACAAGAATGGGCGCGATGAATCGCGCCCATTCTTGTTTATAATGCTTTTTACCCTCCTGCATTATTCCTAAATCCTTCAATCCTAATTAGCAGTATTCATTCTATCAAATGCCTTTTGCAAATCTTCTGGTCCTGATTTTGAAACCATATCACTGAAACCAAAAGTCAATTCAGTTTTACCTTCATTCAATTGTTCAAAAATAGATTCAATAAATTCACTTACTGGAGGTGCATAATCATGTAATCCTTTCCCACCTAAATCTGTATTTAATGCAGGTGGGATTATCTCTATTACTTCTATATTTTTAGCCTTAAACAAATGACGCATTGATAATGTAAAGGAATGAAAGAATGCCTTGGTGGCTGAATAAACTGGCACTTTTGTTAATGGAACAAATGACAAGCCAGAAGTAACATTCATGATGCATGATAAGGAAGCTAAATTCATAAAAAATGAACTTAAATGAACAGGCGCTTCCACATTGGTAGCTATTTCAATTTTAGCTCTTTCATAAAAGTCTTCATCAGATAAATTCATCCATTGTTGAATGCCTGCATTGTTTACCAATACATCTAAATCAGGATGGTTTTCCTGAATCCAATTATACAAAGCTATTCGCTCATCTGCTAAAGACAAATCACATACCTTAGTAATTACGGATGGATATTTAGCTTTTACTTCTGATAGCACCGACTCTCTCCTACCACAAACGATTAGGGTGTTACCATCTTTCAAAAAGCGCTCTGTAAGGCCTAATCCTATGCCTGTAGCGCCACCAGTAATCAATATTTTCTTATTTGTAAATTTCATAATTGCTATTTGATTTAACTATCAAACATACATTATGTTTTCAAATTCGAGATTAAAGTTTGGTTTAATTGATTTTTTATTCCTCTAACTTTATTCAAAAACATTTCATACAATTGAATCATGAAAAAATCACTGAGCGTTTTTATTCTTTTAGTATGTGTTTCAATGAAGCTTAGCCATGGGCAACATATTGTGCTTATATCAAAAGATAAAAATGAGAACATAAAAAAGTGGTTGATGCAAAGTGATAGCAATCTTATCACCAAAGAGTTTTATTTCCTTAGTCCCGACTCGCAACAATACTATATCAGTAAGGCCAATGGATTTGTAATTGGTGGTGGCGAAGACATTAACCCCAGTCTTTACCAACAAGCTGAGTCCATTGTTGATTGTGGTAAAATTGACAATTACCGTGATAGTATAGAATATGTTTTAATTAAATATGCCATTAACAATAAGAAACCCATCATGGGTATTTGTCGAGGTCAACAAATTTTGAATGTAGCAAACGGAGGCAGTTTGATTGTAGATATTCCCAAAGCAGTAAAAACAAATATTAAGCATTCGCAAGCAGGTGTAGATTCAGTTCATTGGGTGCATATCAAATCAGGTTCGTGGCTGCAAAAAACCATGCATTTGGATAGTTTGGTGGTAAATAGTGTGCATCATCAGGCGGTAAATAAAGTGTCTGACAAATTTAAAGTAACAGCCCTTAGTCCTGATGGGGTGATAGAAGCCATTGAATGGAAAGACAATACACATCCCTTTGCTGCTGGGGTGCAGTGGCACCCAGAACGCTTGTATAATGAGGCTTCAAAGCGATTAAGTCGATTGTTTGTTTGGAAAGTAAAAGGGATGTAGTTTTTTTATTTGTCTTTGGGTTATTAGAAATTGAATATGCTTGGAGACGCTTTGCTAACATACCAACTATAGTTTAAGACAGGTGGTTACACCCGACTTCACTTAAAGTTGGATTGATGGCACAAAAACCTGTTATTTGTTTAAGCCATTAAGGGAATTATGGTAAGATTGCTACATGATACTAATTTATTTATAAAGCTACAACAATTGAAAAATGTTTAGAATTAAGGTCATATCTATTATTTTTTTTGCTTTCATAGCCAATTATTCAAGCTATGGCCAGAATCCTTATATGTGGCATATAACGGATGATGACGGATTGCCAAGTATGGAAGTTTATAACATGCTGCAAGACAAAAAAGGATTTATTTGGTTTGGAACGGATAACGGAGTATGCAAATACGATGGACATCAATTTACTAATTATTATAACGCTAAGCAAAGAGGTAAGTCATTTTCATACTTTGATGAAGACAATAATGGTAGAATTTGGTGCATTAATTTTGCAGGGCAAATATTTTATATCGAAAATGATTCATTGAAGCTATTCGAACCATTTGAGAAGGTATACAAAACTGGTTTTCCAAGATTTTGCTTTGACAATAAGAACCAATTATGGATAGTATCCAATAATAATCCAGTTTACTATTATAATTTTCAAAAACAAAAGTTAAGCTACATAAAAGGCTCAAAAAGCATTTTAAATCAAAATATTATTTCAGACAAAAAAGGAAACCTGTTGTTTTCAGCGGACTACTTAGGCATGATTATAGGTGATTCGATTGTTAAAATTTCGGACACATCGTATAACTCAAAATACTCAAAGCAAGAGGATAAATTTTACCTTTTGGATAAAAAGTTAAATATAGGTGAAATAGAGTGGCCTATAAAATACAATAGAAAGTTATTAAACAAAGATGCTTTAAAAAATGCCAATGAAAAGTTTATTGATTTTATTAGTTTTAACCAAAATGACCGATGGTGTTTAACCTACGATGGTGTTTATTCTTTTACTGCTAACAAACAAGCCTCATGCCTGAATGCCCATATTTTAAAAGGAAATGCAGTATCGGGGGTTATGAAAGATAGGGAAGGAAATTATTGGTTTTCTACTTTAAAAAATGGTGTTTTTGTTATGCCATCTAGGCATGTGTGGGTTATGAACAAAGAAAATTCATCGCTTATTACAAGTAGAATTTCAAAAATGGCAGAAGACAAGAATGGACAAATTTATTTAGGAACTGGATTTGGAAACATCGCGGTATTTAACCCAGAAAGCAAAAAAATTATTGAAACTATTCATATCGAAAAGGAAGAAAAAGATTTTGACGCTATTAACATTGACAAAACAAACAATAAAATATACTTGCAAAGCTCTAGCTCGCTCATATATGATTTGATTAAAAAGAAGTCTATTTATCGTTTTTACAATTTTAGTTCTATCAAGAATTTTTCAGTTGATCCATTTGGAAATTTTTTGATTGCTGCCTCTGGTTCAGCTTCATTTGTTATTTTGAATGAAAAAGGAAAACAATCACCATTTTATAAGCAATATTTATTTACAAAAAACAAAGACGCCAATAAGTTAAGCAATACTACTTTTTTGTCTTATGTGCTAAGAAATCAAAGGAGTGTAAGTTCGTTTATAAACAACCAAGATACAACATTATGGGTAGCATACATTGATGGACTCTATTATTATAAAAATGGAAAAGAATATGTGTTAAAAGACAAAAATAATCATAACATTTTTGCTACTGCTTTCAGTTTAGGAAATGACAAGAATATATGGGTAACAACTGTTCAGCAAGGTGTTTTAGCCATTAAAGACCAAAAAATTGTAGAGCATTTAACCACAAAAGATGGGCTTAAATCTGACTTTACCCGTTGTATTGCAGCTAACTCAAACACTGTTTGGATTGGCACCGAAAAAGGAGTACAAGGATACAATGTCTCTTCTAAAAAATGGCAATCTTTTACAAAAGAAGATGGACTCATCACCAATGATGTATTGGGCATTTTAGTAAAAAACGATTATATATATCTTGCTACTTCAAAAGGTTTTCAATGGTTCAATGAGAAAAAACTTATAAAAAATGAAGTACCACCAAAAATTTATATTCAAAATGTTTTGGTAAATGAAAAACCTACTGAATTAGAAAAAAATTATCAGTTTAATTATACTCAAAATAATATAGGCTTTCAGTTTACAGGTATTGCTTTTACTAGCAGAAAAAGCATGCAATTTGCTTATCGCTTAATTGGCTTAGATACTACATGGAAATTTATTTCCTCACAAGAGAGAATGGTAAGGTTTAATACTTTAAGCAGTGGCAATTACTTATTTCAATTAAAAGCGCTAAATGAAGATGGAATTGAAAGCGATACTGTTGAACAAATTTCATTTGTTGTAGCACCACCATATTGGCAAAAATGGTGGTTTGTAACTTTACTAGTATTGCTTTTTACCTTGCTGATAAGTGCAGGATTTTTCATTAGAATAAATAGTTTAAATAGACAAAACAAATTGAAACAAGAAAAGTCGCAATTGGAAATTGACTTGCGCAGTTCGCAACTTTCAGCTTTAAAAATGCAAATGAATCCGCATTTTATTTTCAATGCGCTAAATTCTATTCAAGAATATATTTTAACAAACGAAAAAAAATTGGCGAATACTTACCTAGGTAA
>JBBALJ010000133.1:0-7163 GCA_040403075.1 Bacteroidia bacterium | reverse complement strand
CTGAAATATCTTTAAACAAGAGCTTGTTCAACTCATTGATGCGAATGCCAATGCGCTCATGAGCTTCTAGTTTTTTAGGGTATTGTGTATATGGATAAATGATAAACGTATCACGCAAAGCAGCTGTTTGTTCGCTTAAAGACATGCCATATAAATTTTGATTTGAAAGCATCTTATTGATTTCGGCTACACCTGAAGCGTTTTTGGCAAGTGCTGTAAACAATAAATGATTGGCCTCCATAAACTCAATACCCGCCAATGGTTTTATGCCATCTTCGTTGCAGCGTTTTACAAACTCCCAAATGCCTGTAGAGCAATTGATGTCGGTCAAACCCATTGTGGTAAACTTGTAATGTTTGGCCGCAGCCATAATATTATCAATACTTAGCGTGCCATAGCGAAGGCTATAATATGAATGAATGTTCCAAAGCATTTTTCTGTGATGTGTAAACTCTTGTTGTTGTATAATCTAACGTGTTTTATAACCCCCTTTTGTTACGGCACCTTTGCCATACCAATGTCTAATTTGGTCTAATGCTTTGTATAAATTCACTTGTTCTATGCTATCTTCAAACAAATCGATTTGTTGCGAACCGTGCACCAGATTGCTTACCTTAACGCCTATTAACCTTACCAACAAACGCCTGTCATACAACTTATGAAGCAGCTCTTTGGCTTTGGCCAATATGATGTGGTCGTAGGATGTGTAAGGTACGCGGGCTTGAACGGTATAGGTTTGAAAATCGGAATAGCGCAATTTTACAGTCACTGTAGCGCATAGTTTTGTTTGTTTCCGCAAATCGAAGCAAATGCCTTCCACCATGGTATTCAAACATTGCTGAAGCAATTTCATATCAGTGGTATCCACCTGAAAAGTTTGCTCACTGCTTATCGATTTTCGTTCGTGGTAAGGCAATACAGGTCTGTTATCAATACCATTGGCTTTTTCCCAAATGATTCTGCCATTTTCACCCAATACTTTTTGTAAAAGCTCCACATGAATATTGGCAAGGGTTTCAATGTGCACAATCCCCATATCCCTTAAAATGTGGTAGGATTTATCGCCTATGCCGGGTATTTTTTTTATGGATAATGGATTAAGAAATTGAGGTATCGAAGTTTTATCTACGTGCTTTTCACCATTGGGTTTGGCTTCGCCTGTAGCTATTTTCGATATGGTTTTATTTACCGACAAGCCAAAAGAAATAGGCAAACCGGTTTCCCTCATTATTCTTTGCCTCAACTCATGTGTCCATTTGTATGAACCAAAAAAGCGATCCATGCCCGATATGTCGAGGTAATGCTCATCTACACTAGCTTTTTCAACCACTGGTGCGGCATCTTCAATAACGGCCGTTACTTGGTGCGAAAACCTACTGTATTTATCCATATCGCCACGCAGCCAAATGGCATCTGGACACAACCTGCGAGCTAATTTGCCCGGCATGGCAGAGTGTACCCCATATTTCCTTGCTTCGTAGCTGCAACTTGCCACCACCCCTCTGTCCGAAAAGCCACCAATGATAACGGGCTTGTCTACTAATGAACTATTCTCAAGCCTTTCAACCGACACGAAAAAAGTGTCTAAATCCATGTGTACGATAGTTCTTTCCATTTTTTTACTTGCTTATTTTTATAATTGACATTATTATTGTCAAATAATTGACAATAAATATATCATTTTAGGTTTTAGATAAACAAGGAAAAAAAACTATGTACTTGAACACCAATTTGAAATTTTTGCGTACCCGAAATAAGCTTACACAGCAAGATTTGGCAAATGCTTTAGAGGTAGGGCGTTCCGCTCTTAATGGCTATGAACATCAGCAAAGTGTGCCCACCATAGAAACGATTTTGAAAATATCAGTCTATTTTAAAATAAGTGTTGACACCCTTTTAAAAGTAGATTTGAAGAAGCTGCCCGAATCCAAAGTATCTGAACTTGAAAAAGGCATTGAAGATTATATCAAAGGAAAATACTTACGCATTGTTTCTACCACGGTTAATAACGACAATGAAGACAATATTGAATTGGTTCCTGTAAAAGCGCAAGCAGGCTATGCCAAAGGTTATGCCGACAATGAATTTATAAGCAAACTGCCTCGCTATTACCTTCCTTTTTTAGACAAGAACAGAAAATACAGAACCTTTGAAATCAAAGGGGATTCGATGCTACCCATCAAAGAAGGAGGCCTAGTAACCTGCGAATACGTAGAGGATTGGATGGATATTAGAAACGGCCATTGTTATGTTATTTTATTAAAAGATGATGGCATTGTGTTTAAGCGGGTTTTTAATGAAATACAAAAAGAGAAAAGACTCATTCTGGTTTCAAACAATGTGATGTATAAACCCTACACAGTAAAGATTGAGGATGTAGTAGAGGTATGGAAATATGTGATGGACTATGCTAAAACATTGGAATAATGCCTGAATTGAAATATGCCATTGTAGATATTGAAACCACGGGTGGGTTTGCTTCGGGCAATCACATCATCGAAATATGCATCATTGTTACAGATGGAGAAAATGAACTTGATAGGTTTGATAGTTTAATTTTTCCGGGTGTGTATGTACCTCGATTCATCACAGGTTTTACAGGCATCACCCAAGACATGGTGGACCAAGCACCACCTTTTAAATCAGTGGCTAAAAGAATTTACGAAATTCTGCACGACTGTGTGTTTGTAGCACATAGTGTCAATTTTGATTATTCATTTGTAAAAAAGGAACTAGAGAAAGAAGGCTACGAGATACCTACTAAAAAACTATGCACAGTGAGGCTTAGTAGAAAGATAGTGCCAGGCTATAAATCATACAGCTTAGGTAATATATGCGCAGCACTTAATATTCCGTTATTGAACAGACACCGTGCTTTTGGTGATGCCGAAGCTACTTATTTGTTGTTTAAAGAACTCTTGAAGCGAGATAGCGAAAATTGCACAAAAGATTTTTTAAAACGTAATTCAAAAGAGCATTACCTACCACCTCATATTCCTAAAGAAAACATAAGCAATTTACCTCCCTCGCCTGGGGTGTATTATTTCCACGATGCAAGAGGCAAGTATATTTATATTGGTAAAGCCAAAAACCTGAAGCAAAGGGTGAGCAGCCATTTTAGCAACAATAAAACAAACAAGCAGAAACAAGATTTTATAAGAGAGATACATGCCATTTCCTTTGTTGAATGTGCCACCGAAACCATGGCCTTATTACTCGAGTCTGTTGAGATAAAACAACATTGGGCTAAATTCAATCGTTCACAAAAACGCTATGAAGCCAAGTATGGCATTTATAGTTATTACGATCAGAAAGGCTTCTTGCGCCTAGGAATTGAGAAGAAAAGAAAAGTTCAAAAAGCCATTGTAGAAGCCACGAGTTTATTTGAACTCAAACGACAATTAGAGGAAGCAGTTATCGAATTTAAACTTTGTAGAAAGCTACTAGGCCTGCAGTTGGGGGCATGCGCTGTTGAAAGTAACTGTGCAGTGTGTGAAGCTAAAACAACTGCCCTAAAACACAACAATAGGCTTAACAAATCCATAAAAAAACTAAGTCAAACCGAGGCATTGGTATACAAGGAAGCCATTCCATTGTCTGATAAGTATTTTGTGGCCATTGCCAAAGATGGGCTGCTATGCATGGGTGTTACAGATAATTCTAAAACACCTAAGAATATCAAACTTCCTATAGAAGACAGCGCATTTAAAACTTATTCACTGAATAGCTTTGTTTCGCATAACTTAAGAAAATTGACGGATGAGACTTGGGCTTAAAAAGATGGTGCTTTTTAAGTGATTACCTAAACTTCCAGTTCTCCCATTTATCTTGAATGTCGGGGCTTACAATCCACTCTGGGTCTTGCGGTTTGATACTTCTGGTAGATTCAATCGCCACATTGGTTTTAACAAAGTTAAACAGCTCTGCGTACTTCACTTCTCCTTTGCTTTCTTGCAGTTTCTTAAGAAGAAAATAGGTAAACATGCCATGCTTTTGTTCTCTATATGGCAATGCGGTTTGGTCGCTGCTGCTTGCACTAAACACCATCATATTGCCTTTTACTACCAATGATTTTGGTTTTATTCTTGCTGTACGTGCTGCTAACAAGCCTGCATTTCTGCCTTCTCCAGTGAAACATGCATCTAAAAATAAGGTGATGTGCTTGGCATTGGTTTTTGATAGTTCTTCTGTTACTTCGGTTAGTTTTATGGCTGATGTTAGATTACTCACGCTTACATCAACAGGTATCAAATAAGGTGTTTTAGTAACCTCATCAGGGAAACCATGACCAGCATAATAAAATACTATCTCGCTTTCGGCAGGGTTTATACGCTTAAAAATCTCAACAATGGTATTTAGCTTTTGCCTGATTTCACTTGCGGTGGCATCTGTTAGAAGGAATACATTTTTGTTATCATACCCAAGTGTTTGAATTAGATAATCCTTAAATACCTTGGCATCACTCACCGCAAATTGCACATTCGATTCAGAGTTAAGATTGCTTTGCCTGCTTGAATAATCTTCATTTCCAATAACAATAGCAAACTTATTAGGATTTGGTGTTGGTATGTATGGAATGTTTATGTCAACATCAGATGAAAGCAGCGCTGTTTTAATATTGGTATTCACCGAAACGTCCCCATAAAAATTAGCTGTCAGCTTACTCAAATCCTGATTCACGCTCACTTTCACATCCTTGTTTTTAACATACTTTTTCCATGTTTCACTTAGTTCGATTTTTATTGGTATTATGCTATCGCTATATTCCTTGTTGGTTAAAAACTCAAACAAAATCGTTTGATGTTGCCCTGATTTCAAGATAGGAATGCTAAACTTAGAATCAGCAATGCTATAAACTCCATTAGGATATAAAAATTTCACTTCAACTTCTTTTGCGTCTCCATAACCCGTGTTTTGAAGATTGGCTTCAAGGGTTATTTTCTCTCCTTTTTTAGCTGTGCCTCCTTTTTCTGAACTAAACTTATAGTCAACAATTTCGAGCATTGGGGCGTTAAATTTCTTGGTACTTATATTTACTATTATCGGGTCAAGTCCAAATCCATTTTGTTCTGTTGCCTTTATTTTAAAGGTGGCTTTACCAGTTTCCAACTCCAAATTGGTTGACAATGGTATATCAACTCTCTTACTCTCCCCCTTTTTAATCCTACCCAAATCCAAACTCTTAAGGTGTGTTAATCCAAGTAAGTTTTGTAGCTCAGATATTATAACGTTTACATTGTATGCATCACCTTCACCTGAATTAGCAATATTCAAAACAATCTTAGCCGTTTCCATTGCATTCAATACATTAATGGATTCATTGGCATTATTGGTGATTGTAATTTGGGTATTGTCAACCACTAAATTAGGTGGAAAGAATTTGCCTTTAATTTCCAATGTCCTCAACGGACTTCTGCCTTGAATGGCGGTGTTGGTATAATTGTAATAATACTTACTTTGAGCTTCTGTTATGCTTGTGTATTTTTTTATTTTCTTAACTTTGGTGTAAGTCCTATATAAATTATAACCCCAAATGGCAACTGCCGTTCCTGCCATTGTGTATGAAAGCAATTGTTGGTTTTGGGCATTATTAAAATAGGTATCAGATGCCGAAGGTGATTTAGAGTTTAAGTAATTATTATAATTGTCATAAGCGTTTTGGTTTAAGACAATAGCACCAGCAAATGCCCCATATCCCAATACACCATATACCGCGTGCAAACTTTTATTATCCAATCTGTATTCACCAAGACCAGGAAACAATGCAGATTTAATCATGTGTTTGCCCATAGGAACATATAAGGATGGCTTGGCTTCTACAATGGCAAACACCTCATCGTTCAGTGTAGCATTGTCTATTTTCACTTGCCAAACGGCAATTTTCCAAGTTCCTGACACTACGTTTTTGCCTACATCACCGGTTATTGTTTTGGCTTCAATGGGTTTTGAATTGCTATTATACAACTTTACCGAAACATCAAACATAGCGCTGGGATTTGAGCTGTTCAAGTCATAACTAATAAGCACTTGGTCTCCGTTGTATCTAATATCCACATTGCTAATATTTGATTCGGCATGAACAAAATAGCTAACAAAAAAACTAAGTACAAATAGGCAAAATTGTTTCATGATTAGAATGCTTTGGATTTAACTTGACCATATACCACTTTATTGTTAGTGATTGCATAAGCCCTTACGTAGTATGTATTTCCTGATACAAGCGGAATGCTTGTATTAAACGAGCCGTTTTTCGGATTACTTAAGCTTGTTTTATTATCATTCACATTTGGCAGAGAACTGTTGGTTGAATAGCAAAAGCCATATTCTTGAATGGGATCAACTCCCAGGTTGAGAAAACTACCATACAAAGCAATTGCATTAGAAACCTTGGCAATACTATCAGTTTGCAATTTTAATGAGGGTACACTAAAGGTTTTTTCAGGAGAATATAATGTAGTGCTATCACTCAAAACAGCAAAGGCCCTGACATGAAAGGTGGTGTCTAATATAGGATTTGAAATATCTGCATAAATATAATAACTATCATTCCACTGACCATTTTGGGATTGAAAATCCAACCTTGTTGGATTGGGTTTAAAAGCCCAACAAAACCCATAGTTAATTATTCTTAAACTACCTACCCCTGATATAATGCCACGAACGAAAAATGAATGTGAGTTAGCAATAGAAATACTATCTACCAAAAGATTAAAGCTATTTGGTGTGGTTTGAATTGTTTTCACCTCGCCATAAGTTACCTTAGAACCTGAGACAGCATAAGTCCTCACATAATAGGTTTTATTGGCAAAAACATCATTTAATGTATCTGTAAATTGACCTAAAGTCTTACTGTTACCAAAACTTGAAACCCTTTTGCTCATATCAGGATTTGGAAAATCCCAAAAGCAAAAACCATAATCGCTTATACCAGCATCTGAAGCATCTATTAGATTGCCTTTGGCTATTAATTGGTTATTGCTAAAGCTAACTTCTAAGGTTTCAATTTTGGTAACACGCGAGACATCGATACGCTTGCATGAGAAACATTGCATTAATAGGATAATATATAAGAGATATTGTTTCTGCATTAAAACACTGTTTATAGCATAGCAAATGTAGGATATTTAGGGAAGTAAGCAATTGGCTATTGAGCGGAGCCGAAA
>JBBALJ010000132.1:0-7311 GCA_040403075.1 Bacteroidia bacterium | reverse complement strand
GCGAGAATGGTGAAATCATTGCTAAGTTTTTGAAAAATCATCCAAAGATTGAAAAGGTATATTGGCCAGGTTTTGCTGATAGTCCTAACCATGACATAGCAAAAAAACAAATGCGTGGTTTTGGTGGTATGATTTCAATCGTTTTGAAGGATGCTACATTAGAAGATACTTTCAAATTTGCCTCTTCTTTCAAGGTGTTTACCTTAGCTGAAAGCCTTGGTGGCGTTGAGAGTTTGATTAATCATCCTGCAACCATGACCCATGCCTCTATTCCTAAAGAAGAAAGAGAAAAAGCAGGTGTTGTAGATAGCCTATTGCGCTTAAGTGTAGGTGTTGAAGACATCGAAGACTTGTTGGAAGATTTGAAAAATGTGTTGGCGTAGTACAAAATTGATTTGAAATAATTAAACTTTACTGAAATAAATGTTTCGATATGCTTAAATTATTTCTGATATTTTCTTTCCTATTTTTATGTTCAACAAACCTATTGTTAGCTCAAAATGAGGATTCCAACTTGGTTGTGAATCCTAGTTTTGAGAACTTTCATTTCAATAAAACTTCAAACAATAAATTCAATCCATATCGTTTTGATTTAGACAAATTATCTTCAAGGTCTGACACTATTGGATGGTACAATCCGGGTGGTCGCTTTTCATCAGCTGGTTGGTATCATATAGGTAACAAAAATGAGAAAAAAAGATTTATAGAATTGCATAGCCTTCTCCCTAAAGATGGTAACTCCATGATTGGGATGGCTTTTAATCTTAAACCATCAGGAGAAAACTACAGAGACTATTTAGAAGGCCATTTAAAAGAAGCTCTTTTAGAAGGACAAACCTATCAGATAAGTTTTTATCTATCGCCCAGAGATGGCTGCACAGAAGGCGTTTCGGAGATTGGTATTTATTTTTTAACATCAAAAAATATATTTGATAATCATTTTAATCATGACTTTTCGATTGTTCCTGATATCATCATTCCAATAGAACATATAACTGAAAAAGGTCAATGGTATCATGTTGATATTCCTTACATAGCAAAAGGCAAGGAGCAATACTTTATTATAGGTAATTTTAAAAATGATAAGGAAACACAATCAGTAGAATTTGGCAAAAACATATATGATAAAGCATATTCAATTTTGCCAAGTATGTCAGATTATTTACTTGATGTATTCAGCATCCAAAAAGCAATTGATATAGAAGAAAAGACGCTTAAAATTCCAAGTGATAAATAATCAAATTCTATAATTGATTATATATTTTCTGCAAATCAGAATCCAATTGGTCTAGATTATTTTCAATGATTGTCCAAATTATCTGGTAATCAATACCCATATAATCATGTACAATTCTATTTCTAAAACCTCTTATTCGGAACCACTCTATTTGGGGGTGATTATCTTTAAAATTTTCAGGCAATCTATTTGCTGCTTCGCCAATTACTTCAAAATTTCTAATTACGGCATCAATTGTTTTCGAGTCAGCAGTAAAGGTTTCAAAGGTATGAGATTGGGTATACAATTTAATTTTGGCGATGGACTCTAAAATATCAGCAACAAGCAGTTATGCATCTCTTTTAGACATAGCTTAATTCTTTTTCTATTTGTTGAAAATAAACTTTCTTTACTGCTTTTTTAGAGACCAAATCAACTTTGTGATTCAAAATATTTTCAAGTTCTTCAGCCAGGTCAATAAACTCAATCCCAATTGGCTTTGAGAAATCAACTAAAATATCTATATCACTAAACTCTGATTGCTGACCACGACTATAACTACCAAAAACAGCAATAAAACTTAGTCCATATTTTTTTACTAGTTGATTTTTATTTTCAAAAAGTTTCGTTTTTATATCAGCCAAACTAATCATACTTCAAATATATTAATTCTAATTAGTTTTAAAACGAAAATGCAGTATTTACTTCACTTCCTCAAAAAAGCCAGTCTGTTTATTTTTACGACAATTGTTCCAATCATAATAGCGACCGTTCATGGCAATATACACACCATGAGGCAAACTTTGGGTGAATGCCAATGCACTTCCTAGATTGAACAAACCATCGCTACTACCAAATTTATAAGGAATCATAGCACCTGTAATCACAATGGTTTTGTTGATTTTCTGTTCGGCCAAAACCTTTGCGGTATCAGTCATGGTATCGGTTCCATGGGTTATCAAAACATGATCTTCTTCGCAACGCTGGCAACTCTCCATAATGATATTTCTATCCGTATCGGTCATTTCTAAGCTATCAATTAGCATGAGCGTTCTCACACTGATATCTAATCTAGAGCGGCCCAGTTTTAATATCTCATTTACATGTGTGTCTTTAAAAAAAAGCTTGCCTGTTAATTCATTATACTCCTTGTCGAATGTACCACCTGTTACAAAAATACGTATACCCATTTTGTGCGATTGAAAGGACAAAAGTAGGATTTTTAATTAAGATGATTATTACATGAACAAAAATCAAGCAAATAATATGATTTACATCTACTATCCACTCGTCAAATTAATCAAAAGGGTTATCCTGTCTACAAACCTATCAAACACCATGGCTCCAAATAAGGCGTTTTAAAAAATAATTATGTGATTAATTGATAATGGTTATTTTCGTATCGTTTCACTTGTATAAGAATTAAATATGGCAACAACAACAGAAAATGAATTAGAGTCGGTGGTGATAAGGTTTGCAGGCGATAGTGGTGATGGAATGCAGCTAACCGGAACTCAGTTTAGTAATACCACGGCATTATTCGGAAACGATATTGCTACTTTTCCAGATTTCCCAGCAGAAATACGTGCCCCGATAGGAACATTAGCAGGGGTTTCGGGCTACCAAATTCATTTTGGAAGCAAAAAAATAAATACCCCAGGCGACATGAGTGATGTGCTAGTGGTGATGAACGTAGCCGCCCTAAAAGCAAACTTAAAAGGCTTACGTAAAGGAGGAGTAATCATTGCCAATAGCGATGGATTTGATTCTAAAAATATGCGTTTGGCCAATGTGCCTGAAGATAAGAATCCATTAACGGATGGCTCGTTAAGCGAATACGATGTAAAGACCATAGATGTTACTAAAATTACACGTGCAGCCCTAGCCGATAGCGGCATGGGAACCAAAGAAATTGACCGCTGCAAAAACATGTTTGTGCTTGGTTTGATTTATTGGATGTATCATCGTGATATGCAAAGTTCAATTGATTTTATCACCAGCAAGTTTAGCAAAAACGAAGCTGTGATGAATGCCAACATCAAGGTGTTGCAAGCTGGATGGAGCTATGGCGAAACTACTGAAATGTTTGCCAACCGCTACAATGTGGCTCCTGCACAAATGGAAACGGGTATATACAGAAGCATTATGGGTAACCAAGCTGCGGCCTATGGTTTAATTGCAGCTTCTGTAAAATGTGGCTTGCCATTATTCTACGGCACTTACCCAATCACACCTGCTTCTGACATTCTTCATGAATTGTCAAAATACAAAAACTTTGATATCAAAACATTCCAAGCAGAAGATGAAATAGCAGCTATCTGTTCATCTATAGGTGCAGCCTTTGGTGGTAGTTTGGCCATTACAGGCTCTTCGGGACCGGGCATAGCCCTAAAGGGTGAAGCCATTGGTTTAGCAACTATGCTTGAAATGCCTTTGGTGGTTGTAAATGTTCAACGTGCAGGACCAAGCACAGGTATGCCTACCAAAACAGAGCAAGCAGATTTGATGCAAGCTATGTATGGAAGAAATGGCGAATGTCCAGTTGTTATTTTAGCTGCTCAAAGTCCTTCAGATTGTTTCACCATGGCTTATGAAGCTTGCAGAATTGCTTTGCAACATATGATTCCGGTGTTCTTATTAACGGATGGTTATATAGCAAATGGTGCTGAGCCTTGGAGATTCCCTCAAAGCCAAGATTTACCTGAAATAAAAGTATCTTTCGCACCACAACGTGCAGCAGATGATCCTAAGTTTATGCCCTACCAAAGAGATGAAAAATTATCTCGTCCATGGGCAATTCCTGGCACCAAAGGTTTAGAACATAGAATTGGTGGATTAGAAAAACAAAACGAAACAGGTAATATTAGTTACGATGGAGATAACCACGAATTGATGACTCATTTGCGTCAAGAAAAAGTAGATAAAGTAGCAAATAATATTCCTTTACAAACCATTGATAATGGCGCTGAGACTGGAGATTTATTAATCCTTGGTTGGGGCGGAACATACGGTGCATTGAAAACAGCAACAACCATTTTAAGAGGTGAGGGTTTAAATGTTTCTCACGCACATGTAAGGTACTTAAGTCCATTCCCTAAAAATTTAGGTGATATACTTAAGAATTTTAAAACCGTTGTGGTACCTGAATTAAACAATGGTCAATTGGTGAAAATTATTAGAGATAAATATTTTGTTGATGCCATTCCTTATAACAAAATTCAAGGGCAACCTTTTATGAGTGACGAGGTAGTGAGAAAGATAAAAGAAATTCTTGCTTAAGCGATTTCGAATGATGTATATAAATAAATTATAATTTGATATATGAATGCATTAGAATTTTCAACAAAGGTAGAGCATGGACAAATAACTTTACCTGAGGAGTATAAATCACTAGACAATACCTTAGTTCGAATAATAATATTATCTGAAGGTGTTATTATAAAAAACAACTCAAAAGAACAATTGAAATCTATATTTAATGATTTAAAAAATATAACTTCATTTAATAATATAGAAAATGTAATTGAGTGGCAAAAAAGTGTTAGAGATGAGTGGTAATAATGCTGTTCTTGATTCAAACATAATCATTCTTGCCTCGAAACAAGAGTTAAATGTTGATGATTTGATAATAAGGTATAATAGATTTTATGTTTCAATAATTACTTACATGGAAGTATGCGGTTATAAAAACATGAGTGAAATTGAAAAAGCAATTATTGAAAGATTTTTTAACCATATAGAAATTGTTGATGTAGGAAGAGAAATTGCTAAAACAGTAATAGATTACAAAACAAGTCAAAATAAAAGAATAAAGCTGCCAGATGCAATAATTTTAGCAACAGCTAAATTTGTAAATGGTGATCTCGTGACAAGAAATATAAATGATTTTATAGATATTGATAACTCTGTAAAAATAGAAACAATTTAATAAATTAAGTATACTTAATAAATAAAAAAATGGAACCAGTATTAGCAAAATTAACGTCAAAAGATTTCGCATCAGACCAAGAAGTGCGTTGGTGCCCGGGTTGTGGCGATTATAGTATATTAAAACAAGTACAAACTGTATTGCCTGATTTAGGCAGACCTCGTGAAGAGTTTGTGTTTATATCAGGTATTGGATGCTCATCGCGTTTTCCATATTATATGGACACCTTTGGTATGCACTCGATACATGGAAGGGCCACGGCTATTGCAACAGGCTTGAAAGCTACACGCCCTGATTTATCCGTTTGGATTATTACAGGCGATGGAGATTCTATGTCGATTGGTGGTAACCATTTTATACACTTGTTGCGTAGAAACCCAGATGTGAATGTATTGTTGTTTAACAACCAAATTTATGGTTTAACAAAAGGACAATATTCACCTACATCTGAGCAAGGAAAGGTTACCAAATCGAGTCCAATGGGTTCGGTTGATTATCCGTTTAATCCCATCGCATTATGCTTGGGTGCAGATGCTACTTTTGTAGCGCGTACCATGGACAGAGATCCAAAGCACCAGCAAGCTATTATTAAAAGAGGATACGACCATAAAGGAACATCCTTAGTAGAAATCTATCAAAATTGCAATGTGTTTAATGATGGTGCCTATGAAATATACACTGAAAAAAGCAGCAAGAAAGAAGAAACTTTGATGATGGAACATGGCAAGCCATTGATATTTGGAGAAAACAATGACAAGGGTATTAAATTAGATGGTTTTAAACCTGTTATTGTTAGCTTGAATGATGTGTCAGTAAATGATTTATGGGTGCATGATGAAACGGATTTGGTTAAAGCAACTATTATCTCTCGTTTTTATGATGATCCAAGTAAAGATAACCATTTCCCACGTCCTTTTGGTGTATTTTATGTAAACAATAACAAAAAAACTTTTGATGATTTATTTAATGAGCAAATTGCTGAAGCCAAAGAGAAAAAAGGCACTGGTGATTTAGATAAATTATTAGCAGGTAGAGAAACCTGGGTAGTAAACTAATTGCTTTTATAAGTTCACAGTTGACAACTATAAGTCAACTGTAAACTGAAAAAGTGAAAATGAATAGATGACAAAAAAAGAGCGTTACGAAAACATACTAAATTATTTTATAACCAATCAGCCTATAGCTGAAACAGAATTGGAATATAAAAACCCTTATCAATTATTGGTAGCGGTTATTTTATCTGCCCAATGCACCGATAAAAGGGTAAACATGGTTACCCCTCCCCTCTTTCAAATTTTCCCAACACCACAGAAATTAGCACTAGCTGAATTTGACGAAGTTTTTCCTTACATCCGTTCTATTAGCTATCCCAATAATAAGACCAAGCACCTGATAGGCATGGCTCAAATGCTTGTAAAAGACTTTGAAGCCAATGTACCTGAAAGTATAGAAGATTTAGTAAAACTACCTGGAGTTGGCAGAAAAACAGCCAATGTGATTGCATCGGTGGTTTACAATCAACCTGCCATGGCAGTGGATACACATGTGTTTAGGGTAAGTGCGCGCTTGGGTCTTACTACGGCTGCCAAAACTCCTTTGCAAACTGAACAGCAATTGGTAAAAAATATCCCTCAGGATTACATTGCAACGGCTCATCATTGGTTGATTTTGCATGGAAGGTACATTTGCCTTGCTCGAACACCAAAATGCGAGGAATGCAAGATTTCGCAGTTTTGTAAGTTTTATGAAAAGAAGCAGAAGCTTACTAAATAATTATTGCTTTAGATATTCATGTCTCAATAAAGAGAAAACAAGCGAATCCTCCATTTTTCCTTCTTTACAATAGTGTTCTCGAAGATGACCTTCCTGAATAAATGAATATTTCTTAACAAGACTAAGTGACGCTAGGTTATTTGGACCTATCAACGCTTCAATCCGATGCAGGTTCATTTTATTAAATCCATAATCAAAAATTGCGGGAATTGCTTCAGACATAAGTCCTTTCCTTTTATCCTCATCATTAATTAACATGTAAAATATCTCAGCCCTATTGTGCTCAACATACCAAGTGTGATAACCACAAACACCTAATACTTTTTCATTCGTTTTATCTATTAAGTAAAAATACAAAAAGGATTTATTAAAAGTAGTTAGACCTTTATCCATT
>JBBALJ010000131.1:0-7390 GCA_040403075.1 Bacteroidia bacterium | reverse complement strand
AATCAATTTATCTTTTTTTTAAACATATGGGTGCACTTACTAGTATTTGAAAACGCTCACAGATGCAAGTTTTCATAATATGTAATTAGCGTATTATCTTCTTTTAGTCAAACTTTCTTTCATAGCATTTGCATAGCCTATCCTTTTGTTTATTTTTGATAAACCAAGGATATGAAAAAATTACTATTAATAGCCATAACTAGTTTGATAAGCAGTATTGCTTTTTCACAAATTAGCAAAACACAAATAGATGCAGCCCTACAAGCCAAAGGCCTTGATCCATCTGCAAATGATGCCTATATCATTACATCTCAATCAAGCTCCAAAGACATAGGTGTAAGTCATGTGTACTTGCGTCAAACACTCAATGGTATTGAAATATTTAATGCCAATCCTGCTTTGCATTTTGATAAAAATGGCAATGTGTTTAGTTTCAGTAATGCTTTTGTAAAGTCCGCTATAAGTTTGCTAGTTGTTTCAAATAACAGCACTTCTTACACAACAGCTATTGAGATAGTTGCCAAGCAATTGGGTCTAAGCGTTAATTTCTCTGTAAATAAAACCAATCCTCAAAGCAATAATGAATACATTGTAACGGATAAGAAAGCCTCTAGCCAAGACATCAAAGCCAAATTGTATTATATGTTATTAGATAAAGAGATAAGACAAGTATGGAATATTGAGTTTTTTGTAGATAAAACAGGTGATTGGTGGAACAAACGAGTGGATGTGAATACGGGTAAAATAATTGACGAAAACAATTGGACCACTCATTGCAATGTGAAGAAGATCAATAAAAGAATAAAAAAAAACGAAAATTTTAACTTCGTTTTCGAAGACAACGAAACGCTATTAAAAACAAGCAATGGCAGTTATAAAGTATTTCCTATTCCTGCTGAGAGCCCGCAGAAGGCAGCGCATCAAATGGTTAGCAGCCCAGCCAATGCTGCTGCTTCGCCCTTTGGTTGGCATGATGTGGATGGATTGACAGGTGCTGATTACACCATCACACGAGGAAACAATGTATTGGCAGTTGAAGACACACTCAATACAAATGATGCTTTAGGATTCTCCCCAGATGGTGGACCCTCGTTAAATTTTGATTATCCTTACGATTCTAAACTCGGAGTTAACCCAAGAACAAATCTAAAAGCGGCAATCACCAACTTGTTTTATTGGAATAATGTAATTCATGATGTTTTTTATCAATATGGTTTTGATGAAGAATCCGGAAATTTCCAGCAAACCAATTACAGCCAAAAAGGATTAGGAAACGACTTTGTGTTTGCAGATGCTCAGGATGGAAGTGGCAAAAACAATGCAAATTTCGGTACACCTCCAGATGGCTCTAATCCTAGGATGCAGATGTATGTTTGGCAAATAGGTTCGGATACCAACTTGTTTCATATCAATAGCCCAAGTTTTTTGAAAGGAAGATATACCTCCTCATTAGCTAGTTTTGGTCCTTACCCAATGATGCCAGGTGTTAAGGCAGATTTGGTTATCGCTCAAGACGCCTCAGCCAATCCTAACCGTGCTTGTGAATCAATAGTGAATGATGTGAATGGTAAAATAGCAGTAATAGATAGAGGCTCATGTTTTTTTGTAGATAAGGTTTACAATGCGCAACTAGCTGGAGCTAAAGCTGCTATCATTATTAATAATGTGCCTGGTCCTACTTTTTCAATGGGTACTTCTAGCACAAGTAAGGACGACTTAATCAATATTCCATCCATTATGATTAGTAAAGATTTGGGCGATTCTTTGAAGCAATATTTACAAAATTCAGTAGCTATTAATGCAAGTATCTCAGATTCGCTTGGCCCAAAATTTACGGATAGTGATTTCGATAATGGAGTGATTGTGCATGAATACACACATGGACTATCAAACAGATTGACTGGTGGTGCTGCAAATGCTAGTTGCTTAACCAATGCAGAGCAAGGCGGAGAAGGTTGGAGTGATTTTTTTGCGATAGCACTAACCTCACACTCTTATGATAACCCTCAAAGTGGAAGAGGCATGGGCATGTATTTACGTGGTGAAGATACAACAGGTTTAGGAATCAGAACTTATAAATATAGTCGAAGCTTAGCCATCAATCCTGTTACTTATGATAGCATCAAAGGCAAAGAAAATAGTGAAGTACATTATATAGGTTTTGTTTGGTGTTCAATGTTGTATGATATATTTTGGGATATGTCTGATAAATATGGTTTCAGCAACGATATTTACAATGGCAATGGTGGAAACAATAAAGCTATGAAATTGGTGATGGAAGGTCTTAAGCTGCAACCTTGTTCTCCAGGATTCATTGATGCAAGGGATGCTATTTTACTAGCAGATTCCCTATTGAATAATTTTGCAAATAAAGATTTACTATGGAAAGCCTTTGCTCGCAGAGGTTTAGGATATGGTGCTGATCAAGGATCTTCCCTTGACATTAAGGATGGTATCGAATCTTTTAAACTTCCACCACCACCTATACAAACCACTGGAATGGATGAAATATTGAATGAGAAATCAGTGAAACTTTATCCCAATCCTAACAAAGGAACTTTTACCATTGAGACTGAAAGTGAGCTTATAATAAATAAAATTTATGTGTATGACATTGCCGGTGAGCAAGTATTTAGTGAAGAAATGCAAAAAGAAAATAGGATTCATCAATTGAAGGTAAATTCACTAGAAGCTGGAATATACATAGTTCAAATTGAAACCGAAAAAGGCAGCATTTGTAAGAAAATGATTGTTGAATAAAAACTATAAACCATAACCATCAACTGCCAACTAACAACTAACAACTCACCCACCTTGCCACATATAAGTAAGAAAAAAGTAAGCTTTGGCATTAGCCATCATTTGCGAAAATACCTCGCCTCTCATGCCCGTGCTACCAATATTCCTTTGCAATATGCTGACTTGAAAAACTTCAAAGAAAGTGTTGCCTTATATGACAAAAAAGGAAAAGACACGCTTTGGGAAACCTGCATGTATGCCCCATCTGATGTTGAACATATTCATAATGATTTGATTCAAATATATGCCTTGCTAAAAGTAGGTGGAGATGTGGAAGTGATGAATCATTTGTTTATTGAACGTATTGACAATTGTTTGTATGGAAATACCGCCCCTTTCAGGGTGCGAGTAGTAAACAAGTTGAACGATAATTTTGATTATTTCTATGTGAAAAATGCGGATGCATCTAGGATATATGGATTGGAACTAGAGCATCTGCTTTCACCCAACCGCATTCACTATCTTGTGAGTGGCAATACATTGATCGAAGAGCATATTGCGGGAATTCCAGGTGATGATTTTGTGAGAAATTATTTTGATAAAGAAAACTTCAATCCCATACGTTTATCTAAGGAGTTTGTGAAATTCAATGAGCGTTGCCTCATTATTCTTTTGGGCGATATGCACTCAAGTAATTTTGTTATTCAAATTACTCCAGATTTTGAAGAAACCAACTACCGCATACGCTCCATCGACTTTGACCAACAAGCCTATGAAGGCAGAAAAAATATTTATTTGCCTCAGTTTTATAAACAAAACAAGGCATACATCGAATTGGTGCAAAAGCACATCAGCCTTGAGAGTATCAGGCAGTATCAGCGTGAGGAGAGAGCCGTGATGGTAAGTAGAATGCGCTCATACAAAAAAGTTATTTTTGATTTGCTAAAAGCCATGAGCCACGATGATATTGCACCTGCCGAAAATATTAACAACCTAAAACAAGAACTAGCAGCACATTACCAAAGCGATAGGTTTTTGAAGGCCCGCAGCATGGGAGATATTGTAAGATGCAGTTTGTTACATTTGCTCAGAACCAATAAAAGAAGCTAATCAATTACGAATTGAGAATTAATAATTACGAATTCGCATTATCCAATAACTTAATTAGCAATAACAAAATAACCAAGCAACTCAATAACGCATTAACCAATAACGATTTAACAAATAACAATGACCAACTCCGACATAGCCGATATTTTAAAACATTATGCCGACTTATACGAATTGCATGATGGCAATCCATTTAAAGTGAAACAATTTGCCAGTGCCTCGTTTAGGGTTGATAAAATGGGCGTGACCCTTTTTGGAAAAAGTCTTGAAGAGCTTGAAAAAACAGAAGGATTGAACAAGGGACTAGCTGCCAAAATATTTGTGATTTGTAATACAGGTAGCTTTTCCGACTTAAATGATTTGTTGGCAAATACACCTGAAGGAATCATTCAAATTATGCGTATTAAGGGCATTGGTCCTAAAAAAGTAGCCCATATTTGGAAAGAGCTAGGTATTGAAAGTATTGGTGAATTGCTATATGCCTGCAAAGAAAACCGTTTGGCACAAGCAAAGGGATTTGGACTAAAAAGTCAGTTGAATGTTATCAAAGAGATTGAATTTATTTTTGCTAGCGCCAATAAGTTTCATTATGCCAAACTTGAACCTATTGCCAATTTATTGTTAAACGATTTACAAAAACACATCAGTAGTATTAAGCAAATTTCTATAAGTGGAGATATGCGCAGACGCTGCGAAGTGATTGAAAGAATACAAATAACGGCCTCAGTAGCCAATCGAGAAGAAGCTATTGAGAGTTTAAGTCAACAGCCATTGTTTTCATCTGTTCTATCCAATGACAATGGACTTTCAGGTAATTATGGAGGATACCCATTTGATTTGATGATGTGTGATGATAGCGAGTTTGCTTACCAATTATTTTTAAACACTGCGACACAAGAACATTTAACGCAATTGGGCACACTACCACAAAGTATACAAAATCTTACGAATGAAAATGAAATGTATGCAGGACTCAACATGCAATACATTGAACCCGAAATGCGCGAGGGTAGAGGAGAAGTGGAAAAAGCCAAAAGCCATTCATTACCTAAACTTATTGAGCTTAGCGATTTAAAAGGGCCATTGCACAACCACTCTAAATGGAGTGATGGTTTGTTTACCATTGAAGAAATGGCAAAACATTGTATAAGTAAAGGCTACCAATACCTAGGCATGGGCGACCACTCTAAAAGTGCCTTTTATGCCAATGGAATGAAAGAGTTTCAGATCATTGAACAGCACAAAGAAATAGATGCTTTAAATGCCAAATACCCTGCCTTCAAAATTTTTAAAGGCATTGAGTGTGATATCTTATACGATGGCAGTATGGACTATGAAAATGATGTGCTTGCTTCTTTTGATTATGTGGTGGCCTCTGTGCATAGCATATTAAAAATGACTGAAGAAAAAGCCATGCAGCGATTGACAGGAGCCATTGAAAATCCATACACTACTATATTAGGCCATCCAACTGGGCGCTTATTGCTAATGCGTGAAGGGTATCCCATCGACCATAAAAAAATGATTGATGCCTGTGTGGCCAATCGTGTGGTAATAGAAATTAATGCCAACCCATACCGATTGGATTTAGATTGGAGATGGATAGACTATGCCCTGAACAAAGGTGCTATGCTAAGCATAAACCCCGATGCCCACGATTTAGATGGTTTTGCCGATATGTATTTTGGTACACTTGTAGCCCGCAAAGGCGGACTAACAAAAGAGCATTGCCTAAATGCCATGAATGTGGAGGAACTCACAGCTTATTTTAGCAATAAATAGTTTAACGGTTCACGGTTTTACAGTTCACAGAAGTTTGTGAAACGGTGAACCATTATACGGTGAACTAATAAACTGAACAATTGTGAATTTGGTCGTTTCTGCGGCTCATATAATAGATATACATTCCTTTAATACTTGGTTAGTAATGGATTTTTTGAGTGCTTTGAATTCTATCAAATCTATTTTTGTGTGCAGAAGTTGTTCCAATTCGATTTCAATTTTCAATAAATCAAATAGGGTATGACTGTTGGCCTCAATTAATATATCTATATCATTATATTTTTCTGACTCACGCACAAACGAACCGAATAAAGCAGCCTTGGTAATTCTGTTTTTCGAAAGTATATTTCTAATGGGTTCTATCAGTTTTTGCTTTTCGGCTAACATAGTTCAAAAGTAATGAATAAAGCCCAAAAACAAAGAATCCCGCATTGCGGGATTTTTTTTCTATATGGTCGGGGTGAAATATTTTTCGCCCATTAGATAGTCTTTAAGAGATACTCGACTTCAAGGAAATATTATTTTATCGAAGCTCCCCAAATTATATCTTCAACTATTACATATTTCTCGATAACTAAGTACTTAATAATCCATTTCTTTTCAAATACAGCACATCTAAATTTGTTATTATCTTTAAAATATTGTCTACAAAATGCATTTGCATAGGGATGATTTTTTAATTCAAAAATAAAATCAAGCATCCGATTTGCATAATTGATAGCCGTTAATGGCATTTGATACTCATTAATAATAAAGTCAGTTATTTCATCCACTTTATCATTTACCTTTTGTTTTATGAGTAGTTCTCTCATTTGTTTTTCAACTTTTCGTCTAAGACCCCCAGTAGGTTTTTGGAAAAAGTATCAAAGGGTATAGTATCAGATAAATCTGTATCTTCATCATTTATCATATCTATACTTGTGTTTGTTTTCGATAAGGTTTTTAACAGCTCAAACACACTTTTGCCTGTTTCTGTGGTATCGTCTATTTCAACTAAGTGTTTCATGTGTGATTTATTTAATTACAAAAATATTCATTTCTGGCTTATTGCCATAGCCTAAAAACAATAAATCCCGCATGGCGGGATTTATTGTTTGGTATTGATACATTGCTGCTGCGAGCCTTACACTCTTTCCTTTTATAATACTAATGGCAAATCACTTTCGCTGCTCGAACACGCTACAGGCATAAACTAGCTGAGCGTACTTCAAATTACAGTTTCTTTGCTTTAAAAGCATATCCAAAACTTATTGCTGGCCATGGTACTATTGGTGTTCCAAAAAGCTTATTATTAGGCATTAATAATCCACAAACGCCTGCTCTAAACATAAACCCGCCATCTGATGGCATTCTTCTATAACCAATTCTAATTAATCCTAGAGGATTGCCTATATCATTTGGGGAAATAGTTAATCCCCCACCAACTTCAAAATATTTTATATTTTTACCCCACATCCAATCATATTCCAAAGGTATTAGCATTGCTTCTTTAATGATTTCAATACCTACCCTTATATTTGTCCACCTAACATCAGTTCTTTTCATCATACTTTCATAATTTAATGAGTAAAGTATACCATTCCCCAATAGCTCCCCATTTAGTCCACTTTGTTGCATTTGGGGTTTTTTTGACATGAACTGTGAGTTTGCGTTTATTGAAAGTGTTATAATTATTAATATTAATATTATTTTGATTTGTGTTTTAAAGAGTATTTTCATTTTATGTTTTGTTTTATGTTGTTTAATTTTTGATGATTTA
>JBBALJ010000130.1:0-7562 GCA_040403075.1 Bacteroidia bacterium | reverse complement strand
GAAAATTATTATTTTATAAACTCAATTACTTTATCAACCATATTTGGTGAACCCATGATAATAGGCACTCGTTGGTGTAGTTCTGATGGCTCAATATCCAAAATTCTTTCTTTAGATGTAGTTGATTTTCCTCCTGCTTGCTCAGCAATAAAACTCATAGGAATACACTCAAACATCAAGCGCAGCTTACCGTTTGGTGCTTTTGCAGTTGGTGGATAAATAAACACCCCACCTTTTAGCAAGTTTCTGTGGAAGTCGGCAATCATAGAGCCAATATAACGTGCAGAGTAGGGACGGCTTGTTGCTTTATCTGTTTCTTTTACCCAATTCAAATAGTTTTTGATGCCTTCAGGAAATTCAGCAGCATTACCCTCGTTGATAGAATATATTTTTCCATCAGCAGGGGTTTTAATATCAGGGTGCGATAAACAGAATTCACCAATTGAAGGATCTAAGGTAAATCCATTTACACCTTTGCCTGTGCTATATACTAACATGGTAGATGTACCATACACTACATAACCTGCGGCCACTAGCTTGTTTCCAGCTTGCAATACATCTTTGATATTAGGATCAGTTCCAGGCTCTGAAACCCTATGGTATATAGAGAAAATAGTTCCGATAGATACATTCACATCAATGTTTGATGAGCCATCCAATGGGTCGATACAGATAACATATTTTCCGTTTTTAGAATATTTGCCTTCCAAAGGTACAATATCATCGTTTTCCTCGCTTGCCATCACACATACTTCGCCACCTTTGCTGAGCGCCCAAATGAACATTTCGTTTCCAATGATGTCCAATTTTTTTACATCTTCGCCTTGCACATTGGTGCTTCCATGTTCGCCTAAAATTTGAGTAAGACCAGCTTTGTTTACTTCTCGGCTAATGATTTTGGCTGCAATGCCAATATCTCTTAAAAGCCTTGATAATTCTCCTTTTGCATAAGGAAACTCAGCCTGTTTGTCAATAATAAATTGTCCAAGGGTAACTACATTAAAATCGCTCATAGTGTTTGTATTTTTAGTGTTTGTATTGTTTTCTGATGTTTTGCAAACCTAATGGTTTTTTATTTATTTATGTAAATGCTGATATCGCTCACTATTCTCTCAATTATTACTTGATTACAATTTGTGCTCAAAACGGCAATACTAAGCAGGTTTCTTTTGGTTTCAGTAAATTGATTGCGCCAAGCATTTGGTGTTTCTGGCATAAAATCTCCAGCGGGTAAATAGGGGTAAAGGTTTTGAAAATCACCTTCATATTTACCTACAGTTTGTTCATCCTTTTGCTCCATCTCAACTGAATCAGCAATTTCAGTTTCAAGTGTAAGGATATTTGCTAATCGATAATTTATTTTATACGCCACCTTTCTCATCTGATAAGTCTCAGTATAATTTACCTTCTTAAAACGAGTCACGAATTGATAGGCACCATTCCGGCCCTTTTGTACGTTTTCATTGATGGCTTCATAGGCCACCTTTACCTCATTACTTGGGTTGATATTGTCAACTTGGGCATAATCAAGAGAAGAAAATAATAAGTATTTCAGGCCTAATGCTTCGGCTGTTTTGATGGCAGTAGCCGGATTTAAGAAGGCACTTAATTCTAGTTGTTTATCTTTCAACCTACTTTCAATTCCCGATTTGTCAAGCACTTTGATAAAAGGATTAGGTATTTGCTGAATCTTATTTGCAAGTTGGCTGTAAAGTTGACTTTCTTCCTTGTCTAGTTTAGTTTGATTGCCCATCGGCAATACCCCAACTGTGATGGTGGCTTTGTCTAATGCATCTGCTTTTAATGTTTTGCAGTCTTTGTATTTCGCATCATATTCCAAAACCTTCTCAAAGCTAAAATATGCTTCTTTATAATTCTTGTTTTTCATCATCCTCAAACCACGTTGGTAAAGGGGTTCAAGGACTGTGCTCATTCTTACAACCGTAACCTCTTTGTAGCTTGAATCCAGATCTGCAATTTGAGTAAACTGCTCTTCAGCCTTTTCATATTTTTTTTGATTGATAAGTTCAAGACTACTATAATGAAGTTTTGTAATGTATTCATCTTTAATATCCTCATATACCTCGTTGTACATAGTAGGCCATTTTATATCAACGCCAACGCTCTTCACTCGGTTGTAGTATTTTTGGTTGTATTGGTATTGCTTCACCGCATCGGGTACATTGTTTTCAATAACAAGTTGACTGAATTTTTCAAATTTACCGTCTAATACAAATTGTGCTGAAGTTTTGAGGCCCTGCTTTGCCTCAGTGTGTCCGGTCTTTAGCAGCAGGGTATTGTAGTAATTATTGGCTGCCTCATTGTAATTTTTGTCTAGCATGTCTATTTGTGCCTGACGCATCAGGGGCTTAGTGGCATCGCATGAAACCATACTAAACAACAACAAAAGATAGACTATCTTTTTTAGCATATCTGCAAATAATGTATAAAAAAGGCTATAAAACAAAGAATAGATTATGCTTAAACGAATTTTAATTAAACGATTTATTTACCACTAGGAGAAAATAAAAAATCAATGGGATTATCAATATCTTCATACAAAAATTGATAGCTTTTCATTTCTTTCTTGCAAAAGGGTTCAATCAATGTAAGCATCTTGAGGTAAGATGCTAAAGTAAGTTTGCAAACAAATTCTCTTTGTTTAAGATGAACGATGCCCTCATCTTCCTCTGATAGACATAAACTTAATTGGCAGTTTTGAGCTTGAATATATTCGGCTGAATCCAGATTAAATTCAGACTTATTGCCTATGATTTGCGTGTTTATTGATGAACTGAATGCCTTGGCCTCTATCATATCAAAGTTATACAATCGCATAATTTTGTCTCCATATTCGTTGATGTTATTGATGTAATCTAATTTCATTTTTCTTGTTTTAGGCAGGATAAAATAAGTCCATAGTACTGTGTTGCTTTTTCGTTTAATGTATCTATTTCTTCAATCGGATGTTTGATAGATATTTTCAAATAATGTCCCTTACTTATAATATTTTCAGGCCATTTTGATACATTGGAATAATCTTCAGAATCCAAATCTTGTTGCCAAATTTTGTCGCTTTGCAATAAGAATATTCCCTCTGAAGAACACATTTTGAGTTTTGCTTCAAAGTTAGACATATCGTAGGCTTCTTTTCTAATAAACACATTGAAGGAAAAATATTTACCCCACCAAAACATGGTTCGGCAAAGAATGGGGAAATTGTTGCCCTCAATTTTAGGCAAATCAAGCACAAGGTATGGCAAGTTTAAGTAATTTTCACCTTTGCTTATTTTGAATCTTTTGGTATGTAAGGAGCTTGTAATAAGTGGGTTTGATATCAGTTGCTCACCTAATTGGTGTAAATGTGCTTGAATTTTTTCAATGGCATTTTTTTTGAGTAAGGGATATTCTGTATCGAGAATTAATTCAAATTCTTTGTTTGTAAGTTTAAATGATGAATTTTGCATCGCTTTTTACTTTTCATACAAATAAAAGCTTTTATAAAATTGAATGAAGAAATTTAATGTTTTAATAGTTCGTAGTTTTTTACAATCGTTCTTCCCCACGTTTGTAATAGTTATGTTTATCCTGCTAATGCAGGTGGTTTGGTTATATGTGGATGAATTGGTGGGCAAAGGTTTAGAATGGACTGTAATCGCTGAATTGATGTTTTATTTTTCTGCCAGTCTTATTCCGCAGGCATTACCGCTTTCGGTATTATTGGCTTCCATCATGACTTTTGGTAACCTGGGCGAAAGCTATGAGCTAGTGGCTGCCAAGGCTGCAGGCATTTCCACCATGAAAATATTTAGACCCATGATGTTGGTGATGATTGGCATTTCACTTTTTGCCTTTTTTGTTTCTAATATTTTAATTCCTCAAGCCAATCTTAAACGTAGTTCATTATTGTATGATGTAAGACAACAAAAACCTTCATTGGCCATTTCAGAAGGTGTGTTTTATACAGGTATCGAAGGTATTACCATGCGTGTGGGCAAGAAGGACAAGACCACGCAAGAGATGTATGACATCATGATTTATGATCAACGTGAAAACAATACCTACCCAGTTATCATTACTGCCAAGCGCGGCACCATGGGAATGAGTGAGGACAAACGTTTTTTGTTTTTCAAGTTGTATGATGGAGCTCGATATGAAGAAATGGAAAAACAGCAGGGCTATTATAATTCCTACCCTCATACCAAGGCAAGTTTTTCTCAAGAGCAAATTGCTTTTGACTTGAACAATTTTAAGTTTAACAGAACGGATGAAAGTTTATTTAAGCACCATTTCGAGATGCTTAATATTGTGCAGTTAGGACATAACAGTGATTCATTGGATAGTGTAGCCATCATGAAATCACTTTATTTGAAAACCTTGGCACAGCCTTATTGCCAATGGCTTCCAAGTGAAAATGATTCAATTTATTTGAGAAATTACAAAACCCATCAATTGGCTTTAGCCGATTCTAATGTGATGTCACATTTTACGGATGTAGACAAAAGTGTAGCCATCATCAATGCGTCAAACAATGCACGCGCTGTAAAGAATATGCTCGACTACTCTATTTCAGAGTTTGATGATTTAACCAAATTGAGGGCAAGACATAAAATCGAATGGCATAGGAAACTTACCTTGGCCGTAGCTTGTTTTGTTATGTTTTTCATTGGAGCTCCTTTGGGTTCTATCATTCGTAAAGGAGGTTTTGGATTGCCTATTGTTATTTCAGTATTACTTTATTTAGGTTTTCACATTGTATCGCTTACAGGTGAAAAAGCAGCCAAAACCCTTGCCTGGACTCCTTTAGACGGCATGTGGATGCCTATTGCGGTTTTATTACCACTCGGATTATTCCTCACCTTTCAGGCTTCAAACGACTCGCAATTGCTTGATAAATCTGCATGGGTTAATTTGTTTAAACGTATTTTTAGAATTAAACACGCGTAGTCTGAAGAATGAAAATTCTGCAAATCATCAACCGTTTTCCTTGGCCATTGAAAGATGGAGGTGCACTAGGTTATTATAATTTTACCAAAGGCTACCATGATGCGGGTGTTGATTTGACTTTGGCTGTATTGAATACCTCGAAACACTTTGTAGAGCTTGATAAGTTACCAGCAGAAGTGAGGGAATTGGCCGATATTCATTTATCCTATATTGATAATAGAATTAAACCAGTAGATGCCCTTAAAAACCTACTTTTTTCAAAAGAATCCTATCATGTGGTGCGATTTATTAGCCAAGATTTCGAAAACCTTTTAGGAAAATTGTGCAGAGAAAAGGAGTTTGATGTGATTGTTTTTGAAAGTGTTTTCGTAGCGCCTTATTTGGATGTGGTAAGAAAATACAGTCGAGCTAAGTGCATTCTGCGTCAATACAATGTAGAGTATGAAATATGGCAAAGCCTTGCAGAGATTGAAAAAAATCTAATAAAGAAATGGTATTTAGAAGTGCTTTCAAGACGATTGAAAAATTTTGAAGTAGCACAGCTAAATAAATTTGATGGATTGACTTGTGTTACCCAACAAGATGCAGATGTGTTCAGAGTTTTGGGTTGTAGCAAACCTATTCATATTGCCCCAGTGGGAATTGATATGCAGCGTTTGAAGCCAAATCATAGCCATCTTGAAATGCCTAGCTTGTTTCATATTGGCAGTATGGATTGGATGCCTAACCAAGAAGCGGTTATATGGTTTATCGAGAATGTTTGGCAAAAACTTACGCTTCAATTTCCTGACTTGAAATTTTATATAGCAGGCCGTAATATGCCCGATTATTTTAAAAAATACCATGGCGGCAATATTATTGTATTAGGCGAAGTAGAAGATGCCATTGCTTTTATGCAATCTAAAGCCATTCAAATAGTTCCCTTATTTTCCGGAAGTGGAATCCGTGTCAAAATTCTTGAGGGAATGGCACTGGCTAAATGCATTGTAACTACACCCCTTGGTGTGCAAGGCATAGAGGTAGAAAACAATAAACAGCTTATGATTGTTAGTGATGCAGATTATTTTATCAAGGCCATTAGTCAGTTGATAAACAAACCGAAAAAAATAGCTGAGTTGGGTGCTAATGCTTGTGAGTTGGCTAAACATTTGTATGATAATAAGCTTATTACACAGCAGACATTAGACTTTTATCATAATGTTTAATACCCGCTAATTCCTAATTTCGAGCCCGATTCTAAATCAAAAAATACCAAAGAATGAAATTTAATACAATAGAAGAAGCCATTGAAGACATAAAAAATGGTAAAATGGTGATAGTGGTTGATGATGAAGACCGTGAAAACGAAGGTGATTTTGTTACTGCGGCTCGCAATGTTACGCCCGAAATCATCAATTTTATGGCCAAAGAGGGTAGGGGATTGATATGCGCTCCATTGATTGAAAGTCGTTGCGAAGAGTTAAAATTGGAGTTGATGGTGAGTGATAATACCACATTGCACGAAACTCCTTTCACTGTCTCTGTTGATTTATTAGGCAAAGGCTGCACCACTGGTATATCTGCACAAGATAGAGCTAAAACTGTTCAGGCTTTAATTGACCCTGCAACCAAGCCAGAAGAATTAGGAAAACCAGGCCATATATTTCCATTAAAAGCCAAGCCAGAAGGTGTGCTTCGCAGAGCTGGACATACGGAGGCTGCAATTGATTTGGCTCGTTTGGCAGGATTTGAACCAGCAGGATGTATTGTAGAGATATTGAATGAAGATGGTTCAATGGCTCGTTTACCACAATTGATGGAGGTAGCTGAAAAGCATAACATGAAATTAATAACCATCAAAGATTTGATTTCATACAGGTTGCAAAAAGAAAGTTTAATCCAACGTGTGATTTCGGTTGATATGCCCACTGAATATGGACATTTCGTTCTTTCTGCGTACCGACAAATAGATACAGGCGAAGAGCATGTGGTATTACAAAAAGGTGAATGGAAAGAATCAGAGCCTGTGTTGGTGCGAGTGCATAGCAGCTGTGTTACAGGTGATATTTTTCATAGCATGCGCTGCGATTGTGGCGACCAATTGAAAAAGGCAATGGAGATGATTGAGAAAGAAGGAAAAGGTGTGGTAGTGTACATAAACCAAGAGGGAAGAGGCATTGGGCTTGTTAATAAATTAAAAGCCTATAAGCTGCAAGAGCAAGGCTTTGATACCGTTGAAGCCAATATTAAATTAGGATTTAAAATGGACGAACGCGACTATGGTGTGGGTGCCCAAATATTGAGAGATATTGGTATTACTAAAATGCGATTGATGACTAATAACCCTACCAAGCGTGCAGGATTAATTGGTTATGGACTCGAGATAGTTGAAAACGTGGCTTTGGAAGTAAAGTCGAATCCACACAACAAAAAATACCTAGAAACCAAGAGAGACAAAATGGGTCATGAGTTTAGTAACTAAGTTTGATTCATAATTCAAAACATTTTGAGAATGTCGGGAAGAAATTTCCGACATTTTTTTTGAAGCATTCCTAAACGAATCATTAAAATCTCCATTATCTTTCCCTGAAAATTAATCTGAAGCAAAAAAAAGGCTGCATCCGAAGAAGCAGCCT
>JBBALJ010000129.1:0-7866 GCA_040403075.1 Bacteroidia bacterium | reverse complement strand
AAATTTGGACTCTTAGCAATCTTGAGATAAGAATGCAAAAAAATATATCTTTAGAAAGATTAATTTAATTTAATTAGTTATTATGAATTATCTTTTTATTTTTGTGAAATGAAAATAGTTATAATATCAATAATAATATGGGAAATAGTTAAGAATTACGTTCCTAAGATTTTGTATTATTTTTTAAATAAAATGTAATATGACACGCAAAGAAACTTTGACCACTTTAAAAAAAGAATACAATCGTATTTGTAATGTTTACATTGAAGAATTTATAAATAAACAAAAGATTAGTTTTGATTATAATATGGCTCAAGAATCGGGAGATACCGTAAAGTATTTTGAGCACTACTACTTTAATATAAAAGATATAATTTATGACTTGACAAATAAGTGTTCTAAGGGGTTAATTTACAAGTGGGAAGCATATAATATTAAGAATGAATGTTATTGGAGTTACGAGCAGTATTGCAAGAGGTTAAGGAAACGTCACAAACAAGTAGAGAGTGTAGAAATGCCTTGTCAAGTAACGCTAATGCACAATGGAGTTGTAATAAGTAGATAAAAACAAATAAATTAACTAAATAACATGAAATCAAAACAAGACTTTAAAACACAAGAAGAGTACAGAGAGTATTTATTTCAGTATTATTGCCCAACTTGCCTACTATCTGTTAGCCACAGTGGTTTAGGGGGAATTAATCAGTACGTTGCTGCTACAAACATAGCTAAGGAATTAGTAAACGCAGTAGCACCTTTAGAAAAGGATATTCCTCACCCAAAATCATCAACAACAAGAGAGGAAGCTTTAAAAAGAATTATTCCACAAGAAGAATTTGATAAAGTAGTAGAGGCAAATAAAAGGTGGTACGAAAAGTTCAAAGCAAACAGAACTACTAATCCAGAAGTTGAGGGAGATATGTCGTAATGGCAAAGAAAGTAGAAAAACAAAGGTTTAAAAATAAATAAAAATATGGAACAGGGAAAATTAAAAATAACATTTGAAACAGACGATGTAAAGCACTTAGCTGTTATGAGTGATTCTGTAAGCTTAGAAGAGATTTACAATGCTATAAACGCAATGTTAATAGGAATTACATTTAACCAAGAAACAATAGATAATTACATTTTAGAATTAGCAGAAGATATAAAAGGAAGGAAATAAATTATGAAACTACTAATATTTAAACAACTTCTTAGCAAAATTAAGAAAACAGACGATACTATTAACGTATTGTACAAATACATTGACATAACAAATATTACAGATGAGTACAATGTTATAATAACACTTCTGTTAGAACATTACTACGGAGAAGAAGCTAATGAATGGATAAGCTGGTATTTGTATGAGAAAAAAGGTCGTAAGGATATAAAAGCTTGGGATAAAGATAAGAAAGAGATATGTAGGAACGAGAAAGAACTTTGGGAGTTATGTGAACAAGCAAGGGCTGTAAAACTTGATTACAAAGAGAAAAGACCAATGACAGATGCCGAAAGAAAAGTAATGCTTAAAGAAATGGTTAAAAATATGACGAATTAAAAAGATTTAATTAGGAAGTTAGTTTAAAATACCTATATTTGCTCTTGTGTTAAGGAAATAGTTTCATAGTCTATTCCTAAATAATTTGTTTTGTAAAATAATCCCTCGATTTACTTTGAGGGATTTATTTTAAAAATAAATAAAATAAAATTAGGATTCTTCAATAATTGTTTTTATATTTGCAGAACAATTAGGATAGGTTCTGATTTTAATTTGCATTTTTTTTATTATATTTTTATTATATTATTAAAAAAAGCTTCAAGAACCTATCTCTTGGAGCTTTTTTTATGCCTAATTGTTCGGCACTCTTTTAAGAGAATACTAAACTACAAGGAATTGTATTGGTGGGCGACAAGTTAGCATAGTCTTATCTTGATATTTTCGCTAATCACGATTAACAGATTTGATTTTAATTGACAAGCATGGTTTTAACTTTATCCTTTGTCAGCCCAATCCCGATACTTAACGACTCATTATACGAATAACAATAGTAAACAAGGTAATCAATTAGTTGTAGCTTAGTTGGTTGGTTACAACTTTTTGATTACCCTCCCTCCTCTTTCAATCTAATACCGAATGCTAATCACACAGACAAATAGTAAACAACAGTAACTTGAAATAAACAAAATGGAAACAATAACATTAGTATTACAACAAGAAAAATGCAAACTTTTTGAATTTCAAGAAGGAGTCAGAGTAAACGGAATAATAGATGTTTACTATGAACCTTTTAAAATACAAATAATAAAAACTTTAGTATTTAAAACTTTTGAAACAAAAGACCAACAAATAGACTATGTTCTTAAATTTATAAAAGAAAATCTTAAATCAAAAATACCAATTAAAAATTACAAGTATCATGTATCGACAATTGAACTGCCTAAATCTATGTCTAAAAAAAACTATAAAATATCTTTTGGTAAATATAAAGGTAAAACATTACAAAACGTACCACAAAATTATTTACTTTGGATAGTAAAAAATTTAGATTCAGTTCCACAAGCAATAATAGATTATTGTAACGATAATTACATATTTAATGTTTAGCGTTAAAAAAGTTTAATTAGAACTATTCTAAACAATACTTTACCTTTGAACCTATGGAAGACAATCAAGAATTAAAAAAAATAGAATTAGAAATATTTCTAAGAAGTAGAGAATTTACTCAATTAGCATTAGAAACAAAAGATGCTATGGAAGAAGTAGATTCATTAGAAACCTTAAAGGCATGGTTTAAAGGTACAGTAGGAGAATTAGGGCTAAACAAATATTTTGGGTTTTAGAATAACTAATTAACTAAATTAATGTAATTTAAAACTAATATGTTATATTTGTACCTTAAAATTAAAATTAGCAATATTATGTTACCATTAATTATAGCAGGAGCAGCGATGCAAGGACTCTCGGCACTTGCATCTTATCAAAGAGAGCAAGAAGCTAAAAATCAAGCTGCTCAATTAGCAGGACAACCACTTCCCGAATATAAACCAACAGAGCAAACTAACGAACAATTTAGAATGGCAACTGCTGGAGTAGCTAATCCACAAGGTTATAGCGGAGCGGAAACTTCTAAATTTCAAAATAGACTTGCACAAATACTTTCTACTCAACAAGCCAATGCTCAAAACATGGGCGGTGGAGGAGTTGCAAGAGCAATTGGTGCAATTGGAAATGCTAGTGCTTTTAATTCTAATGCTGATTTTGCTGCATCTGATGCTAATTTAAATAGAGGGCAAAGAAATATGGCTCAAAGCAGATTAAGCAACATAGTAGGACAAATTCAAGGCATGAAAAACCAAAATACTACTTATGCTATGAATAGGAGAGCGCAAACTGAACAAGCATTAGGAAACGCTATAAGAAGTAATCGTGACCAATATCAAGGAAGTTTAATGAACATGGGTGGAGATTTACTAGGAGCAGGATTAACACCAAAATTAGGCACAACAACAGGTGGTGCTGATTTAGGAGAAAGCTTAGGTAAAACTTATTTAAGCACAGGAGGTAGAATGAATTTACCAAATAGATTTAGAAATGCAACTTATACAGCTCCAATTCCTAATTACGGAAATGGTGGAAATATGGGTAATGATTATGAAGACACAGACCTTATAAATAAATACGGAGGTTAATAATTATGGCAGAAGATGTAACACTAGGACTTGCAGGAATATTAGGTGAAAGCACTAACTTAAAACCTATAAATGACAGACCTTTTACAAGGGCAGCACAACAAGAATTATCTTTAGGACTAAAAGCTAAAGCAGATGAAGCTAAACTAGCTGCTGAAAAAGCTAAGGTGGATAGGGAATACATGAATATGATTAAACCTATTTCTACTGGCGATAAAATTGCTGACGAAAATATTACTAGAGGTTATTTTGACTTAATACAAAGCGGTAATCATAGAAACCCAATGGCTGTTAAGCAATTTAACGATATGTCTGCGTTTCAAAAGAAAGCAGTTGAAGATGAAAAAACTTGGAAATCAAACATTGATAAAATAGTTTTAGCACCACAAGAAGAAAAAGCATTTAGATACAATGACGTAGCAGCACTAAAAGTATTAGCATCAAACCCTAGTAGTAATGTAGCATACGACACCGAAACGCAAAGATTTCACCCAAAAGAAGTATTTGCTAAAATGGATTTAAAGAAAGTTACACCTGCTGTACTTAACTTTGATAGTCAAACACCTTTAAACATGGCTGATAGGAAAGAAGTTACTATAAACGGACATAAGTACGCAAACGTATCTGTTGACCCTAAAATAAAGGAAACCAAACTAAACGAATTAATGAACGATAGAGATTACACAGCTAATTTCTATAATAATTATAACGATAAGATAACTGCTGAAATAACTACTTCTAAAGTAGATTTATCAACAGCTATTAAAACTGTAATGGCAAAAGAGCTTGACCCTTACTTTAGAGTTCAGAAAGATATTAAAGACGTGCCTAAAGCAAGTGGTGGTGGGTTTAATTTAACTTTTGGAGTAGGCGGTTCGATTGATAGTAATGGAATAAGAATAAAACCCGACCCTAATAAAGCAGGCTTTATAAACGTAAGTAAAATAGTTGAAGAAGGTAAAGACCCAGAAATATTAAGCTCAACAATAATTGACAAAAACGGAACTCCATATATTTTTGCTAAAATAGAAGGATATTACAGATTAGGAAAAGACAATTATAGAGTAGTAGGTTCTGTTAAAGAAGGCGGTAGTACAGTAAATGTTTCTGCTTCAAATGTTAATGCAGAGCAATTAGCAAAATCTGTTGGTATGAGTGTAGCTGCACTTGAAAGAAGTAAAATATATTTTGACGCAGATAAAGAGGAAGAAATAAGAAATGCTTATTTAAAAAGCCTACAAGACAAAGGTAGTAAACTTAGTTACGAAGGATTATATGGAGCATCAGAGATTGATGGAGCGACATTTAAAAGTAAAAAAGCTAACGAGTGGTACAGAGAAACGCAATCAAAAACAGTAGCACCAGCATTAAAAGCAGCGACTACAACACCGAAGAAAAAAGAAACACCACAAGAAAGAGCTGCTAGAATAGCATCAGGAGGATAAAAAATATGGCAAACGAATTAGACCCAAAAGATTTAGATAGATTAAAAGTAGAACTTACTAAATACGCAGAAGAAGGTGCAAGTGATGATGATATGCGCTTATTTAGGGAGTCTTTTATAGGAGAACTTAAAAAAAAAGCCCCAAAAGTACCTTCTATACCAACTTTTTCAACAAGCTTGGAAGAGGCTATACAACCTTTATCAAATGGTGCAGAAAATATTGCTCAATCTCCATTAAAATCGAACTTAAAATCGGAAATACCGACATACATTGACCCTACTCAAACTCTAAAAACTAAAGAGGTTATAGACGTAAATGCAGAAAAGAAACCTTTTGATAGCAACGTAATAAGAGAACAACGTAAACAAAGAATGGGAACTCACAGTAGTAATTTAATGGCTGCTATTGAAAAAGAACCCGACTTATATACTAAAAAAGCATCTACTTCTAACTATGGCACACAATTCGTGCCTGAAACGCCTAATATTGATAATATATCAAAAGCAATAGATGTATATTCCGATAAAATAAAAAGAACTACTGGCGAAGATATTACTACCTATGATAAGCAATATTTGGTAAATAGTGTTGCTGAACAAGTAAAGCAAAGGAAAAATATTGCAGAAGCAGCAGCAAATGCAAGTTTAAGAGCAATAAATCGAAAAGAATTACCTGAATACGCTTATACAGGTGTAACTAATGCAAAAGGAGAAGTATTATCAAAAGGACTTTTTCAAGAAGCAAATGAAAAAATAATCAAAGAACAAAACAAGGAAGTTAATAACTATAAAATTAATTCTGAAAACTTAACCAATAGAGTTTCAGCAGAAGTAGCACCAGAAGTAAATGTCTTAAAATCAGAAGTTAAAACTAAGGCTGATATGCTAAATCAAGAAGTATCAGATACTTTTAACAAATCATTTGAAGAAAAAGATAAGGCATTATACGCTCAATACAACCAATTGGTTAAAAGTGGGCAAATGCCAGCCGAACAAGCAAATCAAGAATTAAAACTAAAAAGAGCAGACCTACAAAAGCAAACACAAGTAGAAGTAAGTTCTGCCTTTGCTCCTAAATTTGACGCATTAAATAAGGAAGTTAATTTAAAATCAAAAGATATACAAAGTAGATATAATAGAAATTACTTAGCAAAAGCAAATTTACTAAAAGAAGCTACTGATAAAAGATTACAAGAAATAGCTCAAAAAAATATGGTAAATATGCCTAAAGGGTATATGGAAAGATGGGGAAAGGATTTTCAAGAAAGTTTATCAGAAATAAATAAAAAGAACATAAATCAAGCTTATTTAGACGCTAAAAATACACCAGTAGCAGCAAGAATGGAAAAAGCTATGACTGCAGGTTTTGGCGATGTATTAGGCTCAATAGGAGGTGCTATGTCATTTGCAGGATTAGACGCAAGTGCATTAAACGATGTAGTTATTAAAACTGCAATGCAAAACGAACTAGCAAGTGGCGCATACTACCAAATTAAAGACGAAGAATCAAAATTAAAAGGAAATAAATACGAAAACTTTGGAGAAAAACTTTTAGACCCTTCATGGTGGATTGATAACGGAGTACGTTCTGTACCATTTATGTTAGCAACTATGCCAGTAGGTATAGCAGTAGGTGGCGGTGCAGGAACTTTAGCAAGAATGTTAGGTGCAAGTAAAAGAGCAGCAACAGTAGCAAGTGTAGTAGGTGGTGGTGCTGTAAGTTGGGCAGGAGAAGCAACATTAGAAGCAGGAAGTGCATTTAACGATGCTTTAAAGCAAGGATACTCTGAAAAAGATGCAGCAGAAATAGCAGCAAGAACATATAAGAACAACTTATCAACATTACCGTTAAGCGTATTTCAAATGATGCCAGTATTTAGCAAAGCATTTAACTTTACTAAAGCATTAGCAATGGAAACAGTTTTAGGAAGTGCGGAAGAAATATTTCAAGGTTGGTCACAAGCAGAAGCAAATGCAGCAGCACAAGGACAAGATGTAAGCTTATTTGAATATGCTAAAACCCCACAAGCACTAGAAGAGGGAACTATTGGAGCAGCAATGTCATCAGGAATGTCAATGTTTGCTTTAGACGAAACTCCTAATATTGACAAACAAATATCTGCTTTAATGAGTTCAGTAAGCGTAGGTGGAGAGCAACACGCAAGAGCAGTATTAGATATAATGAACAAGAATAAAGCCATTACAGATGCTCAATATAAGGAAGCTAACTTGCAGTTAGATTATATAATGAATGGTATTGAAAGTGTTCAAAACTTTAATGTAGATGATAATGTAAAAGCAGGATTAGTAGGCAAATTTGCTAAAATAGGCAGAGCAAAAGCTATGCTTACAGATGATGAGAATGATTTGGCAAGTCAAGCTGCCAAAGAAATGATTGCCGAACAAGAGAAGGAAATAAAAGAAATTCTAAAAGGCAATACACCTTTATATTTAGTATTTGAAAAAGGGAATCTAATACCAACATCAGCAAGTAAAGAGGATTTTATAGCAATACTAAAAGACCCTAAATTAAGAGAGAAATTTACATTACAAGCTATAAACGATGATAAATGGCAAGCACAAATAGATAAAGTATATAAAACAGAAAGACCAACAGAAGAAGTAGTAAATGCAGAACAAGAAATTATACCAGCAACTGAATCCCCTGTTACATCAATTAGCGGTGTTAGTAGTGAAGTACAGACACCTAGTAATATAACAACTAACGAACAACAAAATGATAAAAA
>JBBALJ010000128.1:0-8159 GCA_040403075.1 Bacteroidia bacterium | reverse complement strand
CTAGCATTACTGGTTATTGTATTAAGTTCAAAAAGTTGAAAGACATAAACCTTAATGTTCTTTCAGCGGCCATAAAATATGGCTCTGAGAATACATAGATAATAACTTAAAGCTATATTTTGTTCAACTACCCCTACTCTAATTTCCACTTAAGCTTAAACATAATTTCATAAGAAAATAAGTTTTTTGAATCATTGACGTTAATGTCTTCAAAAATTCAAAACGCCTATGAAAACGCTGCCATTGTTATTAGTAGTTTCCCTTTTTACATTTTTGAGTTGTGGGCCTTCATCTGAAGAAAAATCAAAACTAGAAAGCACCAGACTAAGAGATGAGATTTCAAAAGAGCCTGACAATGGCTATATTTCATCTGCTGCTGCAATAGAAAATAAGAAGGATTCGACACATAAATTTATTAGAACAGCAGAACTTAAATTTAAAGTAAAGAGTGTCATCAAGTCGACATTAAACATTGAGAAAACCGTTATCCAATCAAATGGCTTTGTTTCTTTAAGCAACTTAACAAGCGATATCAAAAATAAAACACTTCTTCCCCTCAGTGCAGACTCATCTTTAGAAACCACCTACTACACCACTGAAAACTCAATGATATTAAAGGTTCCAAGTGCTAACCTTGACAGTATATTAACCCAAATTGCACAAGAGATTGAATTCCTAGACTACCGAATTATCAAGGCCGATGACATTGCACTTACAATTTATGCCAATAATTTGACTCAAAAAAGAGTAAATAATTATGCTGATAAAATTAGATCTGCTATAGATAATAAAGCTAGGAAACTAAATGAAACAACTACTGCTGAGGAAAATTTACTAAGCAAACAGGTGCAAGCCGACAATGCTGGCTTAAGAAATCTTAGCTTAACAGAACAAATGAACTATAGCACAATAAGTTTACTTATTTATCAGGGTGAAGGCATAAGGAGAGAAGTAGTCGCAAATGAAAAGAACATTAAAGCCTATGAGCCTAATTTATTTCAAAAGATAAAAGAATCTCTGATTGATGGATGGGAAATATTAGAAGCTATTCTAATGTTCATTTTCAAAATATGGGGGCTTTTGTTAGCTGCTTTGATTGGATATATTGGCTACAAAAAACTACTAAGAAAAAAATAAGACATCCTAAAAAATAATGAAATTGAGCAGCTTTCAGTTTTTTTAAATGCAAAAGTTTTCAATGCAAAAAAACCCTCCTGAAAACGACCAACTGTCAACTATCAACTGTCAACTATCAACTAAAATGGTAGCGTAATATAACTTGGAAGGAAAAATGCTATGAGCGTAAGGGCTGAAAAAATTAAGTACTCAGGAATAGGTGTGTATTCTCTCATGCGAATACCTTCCATTTTGCAATAAATAGCCAACATTATTTTCTCAACCAAGAATGAAATGACCGTGGCATAAGCAATGCCGTTAATACCAATAATGCGCACAAATACAAAAGAAAGCACCACATTGATGATTAAATAATTAGTAGAAACTAAATAAAAGACCCTTGTTTTCATCAACCCTGTTATCACTGTTTGCGGGAAAAGCATACGACTAATTATCAGCAAAAGATAAATATTGAAAATTTTATAACCCTCTTTCAAGTCAACATTATAGGCATATTCAAACAAATATTTGCTTACAAAAAATAATACAATTGTACCTGGAAAAACCCAATACATTAGTTTGCGTGATGAAACTTTCAACTTTGCCAAACCCTGGTTTAATAGGCCTCCCCTGTTCAAATTCGCAATTTCCCCACTGTATATATTGCTCAACGAATTGGCAAGAATTAAGAAAATAGGTAACTCTTTGGCTCCATATCTAAAAATGGCGAATTGGGTTTCGTCATAATAATAATCAATGATATAACTATTAATATATTCTACACTACCTGCTAACAATATGCTAAACATAAAGGGCATCACCTTAATCATAAATTGCTTTATCAAGCGGGTATGAATACTTATTGTAGAGTACTTCATCAACAAAATGATGGTATAGTTGAACTTAACCATAGCCAAAATTAGCAACAAGTTGACCGATAGATTTAGTGATTGCCTAAAAAACAAAGGCACACACAACAATACCAAATGTGCCGCATAGGTGCTCATTCCCCAAAGCAACATAGATTTGTATTTACCCTTCAGGTAAAAAATATAATCCGTAATAAAAGTGGGGGTATTTAGAAAAACCACCAAGCCAAAAATCTCAAATAAATCGATATCCTTGCCTTTGGCATGTCCAATAATAATGGTTACAGCACCTGCTAAAAGCGAAAAGGCGGTAAGCATAGCAAAGGCATTAAACAAAATGCGCTTTTTTGTACCTTCATCTGATCCGTTATAAAAAGGAATAAGGGTGTTACAAATACTAGCCACCCAAAAGAAACTCAAACTAGAACTAACCAATATCAATAACTCATAGCGACTGATAATGCTTGTTCCATAACCTCCACTATATCTAAAATAGGAAATTTTGGCAAGTAGAATGGATATCAAAAATACGCTTCCAAACCTTAGAAACTGGTTTATCTGCAAACTATTGAATTTATCTAATTTTAAATTGCGTATGGCCAAAATGAGTATTTAACTAAAAGGCGAATGTGCTAAATAATTTTAATTTTTACTAATTACACCTTTATTGGGCTAGTTCCCATTGTAAAATTTGGCATTTGAAAACCATGTCGGAGTCAATTTCACTTAGTTTAACTTCAGCTATTTCGTTCACCAAAGCTGGGTCATAGGTAGTTTTAACTTTAATATAATTTTCAGTAAAACCAAACATCATGTTTTGTTCATTATCTGCCTCCCATAGCACTTTGTAGGTTTTACCTACATGTTGCTCATAGAAAAACCTGCGTTTTTTATCGCTGAGAATATGTAACATTTTACTTCTATCAGCTCGGGTATGCATATATACCCTACCCGGAAGTTTATTGGCTGTAGTGTTAACCCTTTCGCTGTAAGTAAACACATGTAGGTATGAAATATCAAGTAGATTGAGGTAATTATAAGTTTCTAAAAACTCTTCCTCCCTTTCACCTGGAAAACCAACAATCACATCTACACCAATGCAGCAGTGAGGAATAAGAGCCTTAATTTTTTTAACCCTTGAGGTATATAACTCAGTCAAATACTTTCTACGCATACTAGTAAGAATAGCATCTGAACCAGATTGCAATGGAATATGAAAATGAGGTACTATTTTGTTAGATTTAGCTGCCAATTCGATGATTTCATCCGTAAGTAAATTTGGTTCAATGGATGAAATTCTAATCCTCTCAAGACCATTTACCATTTCCAAGGCTTGCAATAATTGAAAAAAACTCTCACCTGAATTCACACCAAAATCCCCTGTGTTTACCCCTGTAAGCACTATTTCCTTTATCCCTTGTTCAACAATTTCATGTGCTTGCTTAACTACATTAATAATGGTATCGCTGCGGCTTTTGCCCCTGGCTAATGGAATAGTACAAAATGAACAGAAATAATCGCAACCATCTTGAACCTTTAGAAAGGTGCGAGTTCTATCGCCAATAGAATAAGATGAGTGGTAATCTAAAACCTCCTTTATTTTACCTTCTTTTACTTCGGCAAAGGCTTTTTTATCAGTGTTTTGAATGTATTCGCTAATATTAAATTTTTCAGCCGCTCCCAATACCAAATCTACGCCCTCAATTTTTGCAATTTCATGAGGTTTAAGCTGGGCATAGCAACCAATCACAGCCACAAAGGCTTGTGGATTGTGGCGTAATGCCTCCTTTACAATTTTCTTACATTTTTTATCAGCATTATCAGTAACCGAGCAGGTATTAATTACGTAAACATCAGCCCCATCCTCAAATGAGACTTTAGAGTAACCATCATTAACAAGACTCCTACCAATACTGGAGGTTTCAGAGAAGTTAAGTTTGCAACCCAAGGTGTAAAATGCTACCGATTTTGTCATGATATTCGGCAAATATAAGACGATTGATTTTATTTACTAATCAATTTGAGGAGTGAAGGGCAATGAAACAAAAGAAATCAGGTAAGTTTAGGGCTTAATTCATATGCATTTTAGGGAACCTAAAAGCCTCACTGTCATGTATCATCAAATCGTGAACTTGTATTGAAATGTATTTGTATATAGGGAATTGCTCCACAATTTCGAAAACAGCCTCTGCATTTTTGCAATTAAAGATAATCCAACCCAATGTTCGGTCAGTGTTTATGGAATAGCTTTGTATAGTCCCATCATTTATCAATTGTGAGATATACGCCCTATGTGAGGGAATCATTTTCATGAATTCATTATCAATTACCTCAGGTAATTCAAGTTCAACCATAAATAATCTTTTCATAACAACAAATATTTAGAATTGTATTCACAATTTGCATACCCTAACGAAAAATATGACAGATTGAACACACTAAACAACTCATATTGATAGTGTATAAGTTTTGTAGATATGAATTAAGTTAATTTTATTTTTGCTTGAGATGATTAAAGAATATAGAAGCTATCTATTTGAAGACAGAGAGATAAGCTGGCTGAAATTTAATGAAAGGGTCCTTCAGGAAGCAGAAAATCCTGATACTCCTTTAATGGAAAGGCTAAAATTTTTGGCTATTTTCTCATCTAACCTAGATGAGTTTTTTAGGGTTCGTGTAGCCCAAATCAGAAAAATACAGAGAGTAAATGGAAGAAAGCCTATTTCTGAATACCAATCCTCACCTGATGATATTTTGTCAGAAATACAAAGAATGGTTGTTACCCTGCAAGATAGATTTACTGACATTTATGAAAGGGATATTTTACCTCGATTGGCTGATAAAAAAATCTTTTTAATAAATGAAACAAGCCTTGACGAAGAAAAACACAGTCTTATAAAAAACTATTTCACTACTACAGTTATCTCTCATTTATTTCCTGTAGTTATTGACGATTTAAAGAATGTTCCCCATCTGCGCGACCGTTCCATTTACCTAGCAGTTAGAATGAGTAACAGCGACCACAAATCAGAACCTAAGCATGCCTTAATTGAAATACCAACAGGTATATTGAGTCGCTTTTTCGTTTTACCCAAAACAGATGAAAATACCTATATCATTATTTTGGAAGATATTATTAGGGCTAATTTGAAGCGAATCTTCTCTATTTTTGATTTTGATCATTATGAAAGCTATATCATCAAACTTACGCGTGATGCAGAGTTTGTAATTGATGCAGATGAGGCAGAATATTCTATTAGCTTTTTAGATAAAATTCAAAAAAGTTTAAAACAGCGGTCTAAAGGAAGTCCTACACGCTTTGTTTACGATGAAAGAATGCCCAAGCACATGCTTGAATTATTGGCAAAAAAACTTGAACTTAAACATGTGAACCTAATTCCTGGCGGACGTTACCATAACTTCAAAGATTTTATGGATTTCCCAAAAGTTGGCAGTCAAGAAGATTATTTTAATGCAATGCCAGCTCAACCCGTTTTAGAACTTGACAAAGCAAAAAGTCTATTTGATGTAATCTCTAAAAAAGATGTCTTATTGCATCATCCTTACCAAAGTTTTGACTACTTAATTCGATTCTTGCGTGATGCAGCTATTGATCCGCACGTTAGCACCATTAGAATTACTTTATACCGTGTGGCCAAGCATAGTAATGTAGTTAACGCCCTCATAAATGCAGTTAAAAATGGTAAAAAGGTAATTGTTTTGATGGAGTTACAAGCCCGATTTGACGAAGAATCAAACATCTATTGGACCACCAAATTGCAAGAAGCAGGAGCCTTAGTGTATTTTGGTAAACAAGGCCAAAAGGTACATTGCAAGGTATGTTTAATTACCCGCAAAGAAAAGGGTATTAATGAAAAATATGTTCATCTATCAACGGGTAATTACAATGGCGTAACTTCAAAAATTTATAGTGATTTTGCTTTATTTTCAAAAGACAAAAGATTGACACATGATGTTGAACAATTATGTGAAATGTTGTTTTTAAATTTAAAAAAAGGTCCATATAAACACCTGCTTGTTGCCTCAGATTACATGAAAAAACAATTTTTAGAATTGATTGATAAAGAAATACAAAATAAGAAAACAGGAAAAACAGCCTTCATCATAGGTAAAATGAACAGCCTAGTTGATATTGAAATAATAAAAAAATTATATGATGCCAGTCGAGCTGGAGTTGAAATAAAGCTAATCATAAGGGGTATTTGTTGTTTAGTGCCAGGTGTAAGTGGGCTAAGTGAAAATATACAAGTTACAAGTATCATTGACCGCTTTTTGGAACATGCCCGTGTGTATATTTTTGGCAATGGAGGCGATACCAAAATATATCTTGCCTCAGCCGATTGGATGACAAGGAATTTGCAAACCCGAATTGAAACAGCATTTCCTCTTTATGATGAACAAGCAAGAAAAATCATATTAGATATTATTAATATTCAGTTGAAGGATAATAATAAGGCTAGGTTGATTGGGATTGAAAACACAAACAAATATGTTAGCAAAGAAGGAAATGAAAGTATTCGAACCCAATATGATACTTATAAGTATTTCCAAAATTGATATAGAGTTCAAGACAAAAACACAAGTTTAGTTAGTGAATGGTCAATTTTCAATAGTATAACTAAAGCATACCTATTCCATTGTATTGAAACTACATCCAAAAGGTAAAACAATTATACTATCTTGCATGGTGTGATAAAAAAACTAAATAAGACCTATGTCAAAAGTATATTACAAATAAGAAAATCAGATTCTCACAAAGGAACTTATGGGCATGCCTTAATTCTAGCGGGCAGTAAGGGCAAAATGGGTGCGGCATTGATTGCTTCTAAAGCATGTCTTCGATCGGGAGTTGGTTTGCTTACCGTTTGTCCACCAGAAGATGAAAGACAAATTATTCAAATTGGAGTACCAGAGGCAATGGTGGCAATTAGACAGAATAAACTAAGCCATCTAGAATTGTTCCAAGCTATAGGAATAGGACCAGGATTGGGAATAGATAGAAAATCTGAAAGACTTGTTAAGAGTGCACTGTCTGCTAATATTCCTATAGTTTTGGATGCCGATGCATTAAATATTATATCAAAAAACAATTGGATTAATTTATTGCCCAAGAATTGCATCTTAACCCCGCACCCAAAAGAATTTGACCGCCTTTTTGGTGAACACAAAAGTAAACCCGAAAGAATACTAAAAGCCATGAAAATGGCTAAGGAATTGGGTGTAATTATAGTCCTAAAAGGTTATGAAACCCTTGTTTGTGGACCTGAAATATCCTTAATAAATACCAGTGGGAATGCCGGACTTGCCAAAGGTGGATCTGGTGATGCTTTAACTGGAATCATTACTGCCTTTTTAGCCCAAGGATATAAGGCCATTGATGCTGCATCAATTGGTGTATATATTCATGGGCTTGCTGCAGACATTTGCTTAAAAGAACAAAGTATGGAAAGCATGTTGATTGGAGATGCGATTGATAACCTAGGAAATGCTTTTAAGAAAATTTTAAAATAAACTCAATAACCAATGCATTAATAAAACTTAACTAAGAATGCGAATCAATTATTTTTACAACTATATCTCTATTAAGCGGTTTTACAATATAGTCTACTACATTTGGATTTGCTTTGGCTTTCTCCATGTCTTTTGGATCAACTGAAGATGAAAGCATGTATACTTTGATTTGACTTTTAATTTGTCCATCCAAATTCTCAAATTTTTCCAAGAAATCCCAGCCACTCCAAGTAGGCATATTAATATCTAAAAGTAGCACTGTAGGCATTCTTTCAGTAGAGGCAGAATAATTGTTGGTTATGTATTCAAATCCTTTTTCAGGATCTAAAAATGTACTTGTTTCTAACCCACTATTCACTTGCCTTATAGAATATTTACAAAGCATATTATTGATTTGGTCATCATCAATAACTATAAAATGAGTAGGTTTTTCCATGTTCTTTTAAAATCAATTCAATTATACTATTAGTTTTAATTATTTTTAATATTTTTTTTAAAATCTTTAGCTTTTAATTAATCTTATAAAAAGATACACATCTCTACATGTGATCTTAATGAAAAATGTAAAACATTAATTAGAAATATTCTTTCACTAGCGTTGCGTTGTTTTTAGTTTGAGTTCTTTGTAACCCTTGACATTCC
>JBBALJ010000127.1:0-8269 GCA_040403075.1 Bacteroidia bacterium | reverse complement strand
CGAAACGTTCATTGAGCGGAGTCGAAATGGCGTTTCGACTCCGCTCAACGACCATATGGCACCTCGAAAATTGAAACTCTTTTGCTACCTTTTGGAGTTATCAAAAGGTAGAAGAAAAACCATTAGATAGATGATGGTTTAGCCTAAGGATAGAATAAGCATACACCAACTAGACACTTTCGAATGCACATCCACTTGCAGGTTAGGACGCCTGCAAGTGCGAAAAAATGTAGAGTTTTTGTTGGTCGGGAGATGCAATAACGGACAATAAAATCATTAGTTCGTTCTCCACTCCGCTAGAACTGACATGTTTTTAACTACCCTTCTGGATTGGGTTCTATTTTCTTATCTTCTTTGGTGTTTATAATCTCGTGCAGTTGAGCAATCACTTCATTTTGTTTGTTGTTTTGTTTGGCCATATTTTCAATATCACTTTTGATTGAGGCTATTTCATTTTTAGCACTGTTCACAAGCCTTTCAGCATAGAATTGTTGTTGCTCGGTCGCAGCATCAATCGCATCTTTGTTTTCAAGTTTCACTGATTTGATTTTGGTATCCAAAGTAGATTCAAGTTTGGTTGAAAGCATGATTAATTCGTTTTTCAAAACATGAATTTTTTTGGTGGTCAAGAAATTGAAAACTAAACTAATGATCAAAGCTATCACAACACCAATTCCTAATGCAACCCAAATGGTATCATTGGTTTTAGCTTGTGCATTTTCTACCATAATGAAATGGTTATCATTTATGCGTTGCAATTCTTCAAGCGAGTAACGTGTTTTATTCAAAGAATCCGAAGTGTTTTCAACCTCCATGCTAGTTGAGTTTAGTGTTTCTTCAATTTTCTTCATATCCTCCGACAATTTATTGATTTGTGCATCTTTTGAGGCAATGCTATTTCGCAATGTATTGTTTGATGAAGTGGCTTTGCTTATATCTGCTTTCAATCCTGTCAAGATTTCATCGAAATCTTTTTTCAATAAGTAGGGTATAGGTCCTTTAGGTTTTACAGGAGCTACGGTTGCTGCAGGAGCAGGTGCACGGTTGATTTTAGGTTGAGCTTGACCTTGGAAATAGCAGGCCAAAACGAACAATAGAATAAGAAACTTTTTCATAAACTGTATTATTATAAGGTGCTGAAAAACACCTTACAAGATTAAGCATATTTTAATCAATTATTACAAATTTTAATCAGACGAAAAGATAAGTTTAAGCAGGTTTTTTAGGACCTTTCGTTACAAGCTTTGATGAGGTAACCCAATTTGTATATATCATAAAAATATAATGATGGAAAAGCTGATTTTAAAATGAATACAACCAAGGGCTCTGCCATAAAGAATCCAAACAATAGCCAATTTGAAATTCTCATCTCTTTGATTTTTCTGTAAACCCTAACTATGTTTATCTCATCCAACATTTGTTCATCTCTGTTCATCATCATAGCTAAGTTTTGCATGGCCATTTTGCTTTTTTCTAGAAAGATTTCTGTTTCCTCTAATCCTAGGTGCAGCATTGGGTTTTCAATATGCAATACGTTTGCCTTTATTTTACTAAGGGATATAGCATGAAGGGTGTCCTCATGCCCATATTTTTTCAATCGCTCATCAAATGGGCACTTCAACATGAGTTCTTTTTTAATCAATAGATTGCATGTTTTAAGGCTAATATAAGGTTTGCAATTTCTTAATGCTGCAGGAATTACTTCTCTATGACTTCCATAATGCCATCTCAAAAGTAGATTATTTTCTGGCTTCTCAGGGCGATATGAAACTCCACCATAAATAGCATCAGCATCGTTTGTATGTTTCAAATAGCTTGCAATAAAATCCTCATTTGGGCATTGCATATCTGAGTCGATAAACAATAGTTTAGGGTATTTGGCATCTCTGGCTAATTTATTCCTAATGGCTGCACGACCGATATTCTTGCTAATAAATTTATGATGTAAATTGGGTATCTGAGCCATTGCTAAATTGTTTCGCAAGTAACTCTCCTCGTCCGAACCATCCTCATAGCAACGAATTTCCCATTCAATCTCTAACATTTGTAATTGATTGTATAGGGAAGCCACCAAGTGTTCAACGGGGTAGTTGTGGTTGGGTATTAAGATGGATAGCATTGTTGCGCGCAAATTAAGTGGAATTGCTAAATAAAAAAAGGCTGCTTCATTTCTGAAACAGCCTTAACTATAGTCTTTATGTTTAGTTTATTTACCGCTCACTACAAACTTAATAGATTTGCTTCCTAAATCATTGGTTAAAGTAATGAAGTAGATGCCATTTTTTAAGTTGGTAACGTCAAATTCTTCTTTTACTTGTTTGCTATTTATTTGTTTAGAAACGATGTCTCTACCTAATAAATCAGTTAAAGTAACTTGTAAAGGCAATGATTTGTATCCTGAAGCTTCAACAAATAAAACATTGTTTGCTGGAGATGGATAAACCAAAATATTAGCAGCTTTCAAGTCGTTTTCGTAGATACTGGTTCTAAATCCTACGATAACAGTTCTGGTTTTTGAAGCAATGTTTCCTGCTAAATCACTCACTGTATAGGTAAGAACGTATGAACCAATCTTTGTTGAATCAATGCTACCTGTTCTAACAATTTTGGAAGAGATATCATCTTCCACATCATCCATTGCAATGGCACCTGCATCTACATAACTTGTATTGATTACAAGTGTATCTGGGTTTTTACCTTTAAGCGTTATAACTGGTTTGCTTACATCAGTGCTAGCAACAGTTACCGTTCTATAAGCTGTATCGTTTAATAAAGCTCTGTCAGTTGCCACATATCTAATTTTATAAACGCCCAAAGTATTTACATCAACAGTTCCACTTGTTGCAATATTTACGAAACCATTGTTGTCAGTAGCTGTGGCTCCCGCATCGGAGTAAGCGGTACCTTTGATAACCGTTTTAGGATTTGCACCTAATACAGTTAAACGAGGCATCACAGTATCAATATCAAAGTCTGATAAGTTACGAGGATTGATTTTCCAATTTCCGTTTAAGAAGTATAAAATGCCTGCAGTTCTAAATGCTTTTTGGCCATTTCTTAATGCCGCATTGTATTTAGTGTTTCTGTAGCTGCCTCCTAAATCATTTACTCTAAAACCAACACTAGCATTTTTATCATTTGACAAACTAAATTCTTGGAAATCACTTGCAGGACCGTCTGGGTTGCTGCTTACAATATAGTTGGTGTCGAAGCCAATCATTTGACCTTCCCATGCATTGAAATTTTGTCTTGCACCTACTGGTTTAGCATCGCTATTCCATAATGTTAAGGTATCAATGTTTAATGTGTTGATAGGAGCCGGAACAGGATTGTTACTGCTAATTTTTGTAGCAGCAATATCATTTAAAGTTGTCATATTACCGGCTTCTACTACTTTACCAGCAGTTATTAATACAGAATCACCTTGAGCCCAAGTTGAAGTAGCATCACCTAATTTTCTGTTTACAATGATGGCAGCATTTGCTCCTGTACCTTGTTGAATGGTGGCAATATTAACTGTTGCTCCTTGAACCATATCAGTTGAAGTTACAAGCGCTCTAATATTCATATTGGTGATGATTGAATCTCCATTGAAGATAGATGAGTTGTTAAGGTTAGTACTGAATTGTAATTGTCTGATATTGTTAATTCCACCATCTCTTACTATAAATGATTTAGCTGTACCGAATGTGTCTTTATTAGCAATATTATTTACATCATAAGCTTTGATGTAATAGTATATTTGACTTCCATTAGGCATTGGAGGAATTTGGGCTGTCCAACCAGTATCGATTCCAACAACAACTCTATTTAAAGAAACTGAATCGAATAATGTATTGTCATTAGGTTTTGAATAAAATACCCTTGCATAAGCTAAGGCAGTATCATTTTGTTGTATTTTATAAATGAAACGGATACTATCTGTTGAAGTTGGCGCCACAGGGGTTCTTAATCTTGCTGCGATGGTAGGAGGTGTATATAAGGCCGGACCTAAATCATTTGGGTATAAAGGAGCTATACCATATCTGGTTGCACCTGCCAATGTATATTCTTGAATAACACCTCTTAAGTAAGAAAAGCTTTTTCCAATTGGTGGCGGAGTAAATCTTTTGTTGTTAGCGCCAAAAACCGAATCTGCTGTCAAGGCATCATTTCTGTAATATCCTGAATAATCACGAATACTGATGGCATTACCTGATTTATCAGTAACTGACCAGGTCCATCTTGAAGTACCACTTGCAGCTCTGTCGTTATAAACACTTACGTTTCTTAATTCAACATACACACCTTCCCATTTCTCGCCAATAGTTTTATCTACATTAAAACCGGTTATTGGGTTTCCAGTTGTAATTGAATCAATAGGAAGCACCACTGGCTTTAATTTGTTAGGACCAAAATCAATTACTTCCACACCATTGTTCCATTTACTTGAACCTTTTATTAGATACAATTGGGTATTGTATTGAGCGCTGCCCGAAGTAAAAGCCGCTCTAATAATACCAGTTACTCTTACTTTATATCCAGGTTTAACATTGTCATAAAAAGAGTTATCATTGATAAGCGTTGCCAAAGGACCTGCTCCATTTCCCATACCTACTACTGCAGGGTCGCAAATTACTTCAACACCACCCCAAGCACCACCCACAGTATCTTTAACCAATATGGTCGACTTGCGACTTACACTTAATCCATAGTAACGAGGGTCAAATAATACATATCCTTCAATTCTCACTGTATCGCCATAGCGAGCATTCACACGAGGTGAAACATAATCAGGTGAATCGATAGGAGGGGTTTGCGATAGTTTCGCAAAAGAGGTTCTCTGAACTGAATCAAGAGGGATAATCGGATACGGATTTTGTGCCTTTAACACAAAGGCAGCCACCGTTAAACTTAAAAGTAATAGAACTTTTTTCATATTTGTATTTGTTGTTGATTGTTTATTTTAAAATGGCAAAGTTGCCCGTGGTAATATTTCCGCTCTGCAAATCTTTCACGCTAAACATGTAAACACCCGGAGAAACTTGCGTTTTGTTATTGGTAAGCAAATCCCACGCATGTTCACCACCACTCATGCTGATGGTACCTTGGGCATATTTATCAAACCATCTGATGTTTTCACCTTTATAGTTTTTAGCATCATGGGTCATGGTAGAAAGCACATCCCCACTGGTTGTATATATTGTAATCTCGCATCTGTTAGGTAGGTTGTAAAAATACAATTTTCTATCTCTGCTTCCCACACCATCCCAAGCTGCAGTAGTTGAATATGGATTAGGGTAAACACCCACTTTTTTGGAAGGATTATCGCTTATGAAATCATTGGTTGGAGTGCCACAAAAAGCATGCACTTGATTTTCGTTAAAAGATGATTCTTGTGAGCTTAATCCCAATTTGATATCTCCCTTATCAAAGGCCGTTACAGAAAATAAATATTGCCAACCATTCAATAAATTAGGCATTTCAAATTTATAGTTATAAGTATTGCTATCTCCATCAAACTTGGCAGGGGTATTGAGTTTAATCGCATTAAAGCCATTGTTAAATCCAATATCATTGTTTTCAATATCCCATTGGGCAATCATGTTGGATGAGTCTAAGTCAATCCTGAGTTTCAAATCTTCACCTAAATGACTTCTATACAATCGGTAGCCTTCAAAATCTTTTTGTCTTGAAATGGGGTCAACTGATTCTTCAGCCATTCTATCCCAATAAATAGTTGCTTTTTGGTTTTCTGTTACCACCTTAATCACTGGTGTAGTAGGTGGTTCTGGTACGATGTATCGGTCTAATTTGCCATTTTTGTTTACATCTTTTTCGATGGTGTAAACACCATTTTCATCACCATCTTCACCAAGGTATGTAGCTCGACAGGTTTTTAAATGGTCATTTAATTCTGCCCTATCTTCTTCTGTGCTTAATACATTGGCCCCTTGAATATTAGGATTACTTTGCTTTGCACAAACATATGCCATGGTGAAATTCATTTTCTCACCTGGATTTAAACTTGAAATTGGACCTGCTGAAATTAATTGAATCCAATTAGCAGGCTGACCAAAGAAAGGACCTTTTGCGGGGTCAATTAGTGTTAAAGAATCAATTGAGTTTTTAAGTTTGTTGTATCTATCTAAATCACTTGATGGCGCTATCCATGGACTTGAGCCATTGTAATTCCAGAAATTAATATTCAACTGAGGGGCTGGAAATCCTGATTTTACAAAGGTATCTGGCTTGTTAGGGTTGAAAAACATACCTCTCCAATCCATACCTAAGAACTGAATGGCTCCATATGATTGGGTATAATCATAATCATTCACATCTGCTCTGGCTAAGTAAGCATACACAGCCATTCTTTGTCTATCAAAACCATTGCGTCCTCTAGAATAGTAGTTAGAGCCTGTTCCATCCGTGGTGTATTGAATGTTTCTTACCACCAAATCACTCCAATTGCCAAACCAAATGCTATCCCATCTTTTGCTAGAGTTATTGGTAACTTCATAATTGGCAATCACAAAATAATCAGCTGTTGATTCGCTCCAAGCATAGGTTTCTAGTTTGATAACTGCTTTCAAAGGGTTGGTGTGCGAATTAATGGGAATACTAGAACCCGGCACTACCACAAAACTATCAGTAAAATTGGTAATAAAATCTTGACCTGATATGGCTTGCGATGAATAGTTGCTGCTGCTTTTGGTTTTTGATCTTTCTTTGATATCGCTTAATTGGGTGAATTCATAACCCGCTTTTCCAGTTGAGTAACCACTTGGGTCATCCACAGCGCTGGTAGATACCAATACTTGTCCATCTACTTGAGCGCCAAGCCAAATACCTGCTTCAAACAAATGCTCAATACCTGTTCCTTTAGGGAATTGCATCGACCAATTTTTGCTTTGTCTGTCGTTTCGGATGGTATTCGGATTTCCAATGGTTCCAGCATTGCTAAAACCAACACCAATCCTGCCTGTATTGGTTGATTTTTGGCTAAAGGTAACTTGCGTTTTAGCCTCATTACAAACGATATAGGATAAAATTATAAGTAAGACGTATTTTTTCAAAAGCATTCTTTTTATTAACTTGCAAATATGTAGAATTTCTTCGTAATCCTTATTAACTTAGTGTAAACATGTTTGAGAATCATAAAAGATATAATATGTTTCTGAAAGTCAAATGCTTGAGTGTGTATTGTGGCCATGTTTAGCAAGCAAAGTGAAAAATAGAGGAGTTAAATTTTAATAGAAAAATTTTATTGAGAAAGGTGGAAGTCGTGTGAATTTATTCTACTATCAATGTTCCGCCTTCAGTCAAAATTAATTTTCCATTTTTTTTAACTTCAAGAGTAATGTATGGTGAATCGTCCTCTCCCATAATATTTCTGTATATAATGTATGTGATATTTCCTTTTGAAAAAGTAATACTATGGTTTCCTCCACTACCAAGAAATTCTATTTCTCCATTGTTTAAAATGATATCAGGTTTTGCTGATTCATTTTTATCATTTTTCCAAGAGGCATATCTATATTTATAGTCCGATAACTTGTCAATTCTGATTAAGTAATTTTTAGTTTTTATTTTATATCTTGGACTTTGAAAAATTTTCAAAGAGTGATGCAGCTTTTGTCTATCTTGTTCAATCAGCAATTTTATTTTGTTTTTTTCGTAGTCACTTTGATAGTTTACAGCAATGATGTTTCCATCATAACTGTCTATCCAGACAATACCATTGTCCAAAATAATTCCTCTCCAACCAACCTCAGACCACTGCTCAACTTTTGAATTTGCAATTTTATCAATAAGTGTTTTGTCGAATATTTCATTAAAACGTTTTTTAAATTCTTTTTCGTCTTTTACAGTCGGTAACAGATATTCTCTATGCAATGGGAAATTAATTACATTTGAAATACTATCAATGTTAGCTTGTTGGAATAAGCTTATGACACTTTTGATTGAACTCAATTTATCGTCATCCAATTGCTCAGTTTGAGTGAAAGCTAATTTGAAAACAAGTAAGACAAATGTCAATATTTTAAATTTCATTCTATGCCGATTTACAATAAATGGCATTGTCAGAGTGATAGCCATTCTCTTTTTTTATATGTTCTTTAAATTTCATGTAAAATTGAGAATAAATGAAGACAAAACAAAGTTTTAGGTTAATCCTATTCATTCTGTTGCAAACTTTGAAAATAAGGGATTGCATCTCAACTGAATCAAAAAGTACTTGCTACCTCAATGTCATGATGTCAATTTTCATATATGGATAGTAGGGCAG
>JBBALJ010000126.1:0-8415 GCA_040403075.1 Bacteroidia bacterium | reverse complement strand
AAGGGTCTGAAAGTATTTGGAACCACTATATCATTCACAATGATATTAATTTGAGCCCCATCAGCCTCACCATTTTCGTTGATAAAATAAAGACCATCACCATTGTTTAACCACTCACTATTCTCAATCACATAGCCATTTGATTTGGTCTCGATAATTCTACCAATAAGCTGCCCTTGAGATTTTGGTGTTTCCCAAGAGCCAATTTTTTGGCTTCGTTTGTTTACAAAATAGTCAGTATAGCCACGGTTGAAACTTCTGTCCATTTCAGCATCAAAAGTGTAGAATGTCTTACCAGATGAAGCTTTTGTATAGCTCTCGTTGTTTTCTAAAAAGGCATCTAGCTTTTTGCGCAGATAAGAAGTATTGTTTTTCACATATACCATGTCTTTCAAGCGACCTTCAATTTTAAAAGAAGTAATACCTGCTTCAACCAAGTTAGGCAATTGATCACTTAGGTCTAAATCCTTAATGGATAACAAATGACTATTTGATATTAAAGTTTCTCCCTTTCCATCAATAAGGTTGTAAGGCAAACGGCAGTTTTGGGCACATGAGCCTCTGTTGGCACTGCGCTCACCATTGGCAATACTCATATAACAATTGCCACTAAAAGACACACAAAGTGCACCCGACACAAAAAATTCTAATTCAACATCAGTAGCAGCATGGATTTCTTTTATTTGGTCTAAGTTCAATTCACGAGCCAACACGACCCTTTTCATGCCTGCATCTGCTAGAAATTTAACGTGTTTAGGATCTCGGTTATTTACCTGCGTGCTGGCATGAATAACAATAGGTGGCAAATCCATTTCCATGATGGCCATGTCTTGCACAATGAGTGCATCCACACCAATATCGTATAAAGTATAAATTAATTCCTTGCAATCTTCTAATTCATTATCGTATAAAATGGTATTAACCACTACAAAAACTTGGGCTTTAAACAAGTGGGCATATTTCACCAATTCTGCTACATCTTCAATGGAATTGGTAGCATTTGAACGAGCGCCAAACTGCGGTGCACCGATATATACAGCATCTGCACCCGCGTTGATGGCAGCTATGCCTTGGATTAAATTTTTGGCAGGCGACAGAATTTCAACTTTCTTTTTCATTAAGCTGCAAAGGTCTTCATAAATTGTTTGTATACAAGTAAAAATAGAATTTTGTTGTTGGAAGGCCTGAAGCCTTGTTCAGGAAGGAGTTTGATTGAATATTCTGCGCAGTCGCTAGGCTCTGCCTAGTGACCAATTATCTTTAAGGCATCTTGCCTTTTTACCATAAATCTTGCGCAGTCGCTAGGCTCCGCCTAGTGACCAATTATCCTCAAGGCATCTTGCCTTATTACCATAAATCTAGCACCTTAATTGGACTGTGCGGGCTGGCACTACTTAAAATCCAATCATGTGGTGATGCTACAAAACCTGCTCTTACAGGATTGTTATGAATATATTCTTCTTTTTGTTTAATGACCTCAGCTGACCATAATGCAATTGGATGGCTAGTCTTTTGCCAAAATGCAAATATTTCATTTTGTCTACTGCCCTTTCCATGATATCTAAATATCATTTCAAGCCATTCTTTTCTAGATTCTTGAGGGTTTTCTAAAGTCAATTTCAAAAATTGCTTTGCCGTGTAACTCTTAAAATCTCGAATTAATTCTGACAATAATTGTTCATTTTGTCTTGATGCGATTAAATGAACATGATTAGTCATAACTACATAAGCATAAATTTCTAATCCTTTATGCTCTTGGCAATATTTTAGGTTTTTAATTAACTCATCTGTATAAATTTTACGAGTAAATACATCTGCCCAACCAACTACAGTAAATGTTAAATAAAATAACCCACCTGAATATGTCTTTCGTAGTTCCGACATCTTTTAATCTTTTGGGGTAAAATTAATATTTAGATGTTTACTTGGCAAGATGCCATTTACATAATTCTCACTCGGCTAGAGCCGAGCGAATGCCTCGCACTCGCTCGCATCTTGCGAGTGAGTATATTTACTAGCCTCTGGTTAATAATAAACCTTGAGCAGTCGCTAGGCTCCGCCTAGTTACCAATTATCCTTAAGGCATCTTGCCTTTTTACCATAAATCTAGCACTTTTAGCACTCGCTCACATCTTACGAAAGAGCCTATTGATTAACCTTTGGCCGAATGCTCTTTACTTCAACCACTTATCCAACCAATCAAAATAAACCCTTTGCCATAACACAGAATTTTGAGGTTTCACCACCCAATGGTTTTCGTCAGGAAAATATAAGAACCTACTTGGTACACCTTTGATTTGGGCAGCAGTAAAGGCTTCCATACCTTGAGTGATCGGCACTCTGAAATCTTTTTCGTTATGAATAACCAAAATAGGTGCATCCCAGTTATGAACAAACTTATGTGGTGATGAATCAAAATTGTTTGGGTGTGCGGTTTGACTCCAATAAGGTCCACCATTATCGTTGTTAGCAAAAAACATTTCTTCAGTACTGCCATACCAACTCTCCATGTTAAACATACCACAATGTGCTATAAAAGTCTTAAAACGCTTGTTGTGATTACCTGCCAACCAATATACTGAAAAGCCGCCAAAGCTAGCACCCACAGCACCTAATTTATCTTTGTTCACAAAAGGCTCTTTGCTCACATCATCAATGGCACTCAAATAATCCTTCATACATTGTCCTCCATAATCTTGACTAATGGCATCATTCCACTCGCTGCCAAAACCAGGTAATCCTCTGCGGTTAGGCGCCACAACAATATAGCCATTGGCTGCCATCAATTGGAAATTCCAACGGTAGCTAAAAAATTGCGAAACTGGACTTTGCGGTCCACCTTGACAATACAAAAGCGTTGGATATTTCTTCGTAGCATCAAAATCTGGTGGAAGTATCACCCACACCAACATGTCTTTACCATCAGTGGTTTTCACCATACGCTTTTCCACTTTGCCCATCTTCATATTAGCTAAAATATGCTTATTGCTAAAGGTGATTTGCTTTTCAGGCTTGCCATTCATGTCTATCAAAAACAATTCAGTAGGCATGCTGAAGCTCATCTTAGCACCCACCATCACTGGCTTTTTGTTGTTATAACCAATTGAAAAACTTCCATAATCATGCGCGCCTTGTGTTAATGAAACAATCTGTGTTGTTGATTTCAACTTAGGGTCGAACAAGTAAATTTGCTTGGTGGCTTCAAACACGGCTGTGAAACAAAGGCGACTATTATCCAACCACAAGAAGTTTTCTAAGGTATAATCAAAGTTGGCTGTAAGTGATTTTATGGGCTCTACTGTCATCATTTTATCACCTTGTTTAATGCTTTTAGCAAAGTTAAAATCATACATCACCAAGGTATTTCTATCACTTTCGTTGCCCGCTCTTTTCATTTGCAGCCAAGCTATTTTAGTACCATCAGGACTGAATTGTGCACCTTTATCATAACCCAAATTTTTGTACGATAAGTTGATGGTTTCTTTTGATTTCAGGTCATATAAATAAATATCGCTGTTGGTTGAAATGGCAGCTTCAGTGCCACTAAGCTTTTTGCTATTGTATACCAATTTTGTTCCATCAGGGCTAAAGTTAAATTCATCATCATCACCATGAGGTGGCAGCGGACAATCATTGCGCTCATCTTTCATTACGTCTATGGCTTCACCGGTGGCTTTGCCGTCAGCATAGTTCATGTAAAACAAGTGGCTATAAGCATAGTCGTGCCATGCATCCCAATGGCGATACATCAAACCATCTATAATCCGGGCATTGGTTTTATCCAAATCAGGGTATATCTCTTTTACTTCTTTATCTAGTTTCACATCCGCTACATAGGCTATGGCATTCATAGCAGGCGAGTATTTATAACCATTTACACCACCTGCAATTTTTGTTACTTGGCTTTTTGAAGTACCATCTGGATTCATTTCCCAAACTTGCACCTCGCCTGTAACTGCGCTTAGGTAGGTGATTTTAGCCCCATCGGGCCTCCAACGGGCACTGAATGCGTTTATCTTCACTTCACTTATGGCTCTTGGCTCTCCACCTGCAGCGGGCATACTATAAATTAGGTTTGTACTTCGGTTTGATTTTACATCAAAAGTGCGCACACCATAAATAAGCATTTTGCCATCAGGTGATACTTGCGGGTCAGACACGCGACCCAATTGCCATAGCTTTTCGATGGTAAGTTTATTTTGTGCGGGTAGTAAACAAGGTAGCAAAAGCAACAAGAAGATTATTCGTTTCATGGGTGATGTATTTTTTGAAACGAAGTAAACCAATTATTAGCAAAGCAACAAATGATAGTTTGGTACTAATTCGTTCTAAATCTAATTCCTAATACCATCGTCTTTTGTTATAACTGATCCGTTTAATGCATCAACAATTACGAATGGCATCCCTCCTTCTTTTTGAACTTTCCAGGCAAGCCTAGCCTGAAATAAGTTATTCAAAGGGTTCCTTCCTTCTACATAAATACCTAATCGATAATATAGGAAGTTATCACCAAAATCAAGTGAATTCTTAGCTGTATTTATAGCATGCTTATAAGTTAATCTAGGCTTTAAATCAATATTTAATGAATCAATAATAGTATCAATACAAAATATACTCCCATCTCTCTTGGCTTTAAAAATATCATAATGGTCATCAAAAATTTTAAGTCCTTTATAAAAAACATTGCAATACATGCCAATTTGATATTCATCCTCCATCACTTCAGCTAATTGCAATTGCGGATATTTTTTTAATGTATCTAAAAACTGAGGTACATCTTTTAATAAAGAAAGGTCCACCAAATGTGCTGTATCATTCAACTCTCGGTATGTCTCCCTTAATTGCGTATCTTTTTTACATGAAGCCAAAAGACATAGAAAAAGGATTGATACAATGCTCGTTTTTATTATTTGACTTATATTCATGTTCTTAAAAATTAAATACTTAATAACAAAAATATCCCAATAAACCTTTTAAACAAATTAGATTTCGCCTTTGTTGGTGTTCTTCACCAGCAAACCAAACATTAAACACTTTCTGCTGAACCAAGCATTATAAATGGCACAACACCAAAAAGGACTATACCTGCCCTATTTAAACTCGAGTAAATACCTATCTCCCAAATCTCACATAAAATTCTTTACTTCGCGGCATGCAAAAGATACTAAACTACATCAACGGTGAATTAGTAGAGCCTAGCTCAAAACAATATATTGATAACATAAACCCTGCCACTGGTGCGGCTTATTCTCTTTGTCCGGATAGTGACGAAAGAGATGTGGAATTGGCCTACCAAGCTGCAGAAGCTGCTTTTGAAAAATGGAGCAATATGCCTTCAGATAGCCGAAGTAAGATACTTTTAAAACTGGCCTCATTAATTGAACGAGACAACGACAAACTTGCCAAAGCAGAAAGCATTGACCAAGGCAAACCCTTTTGGTTGGCTCAAAAAGGTGAAATACCTCGTGCTCAACAAAACATTCATTTTTTTGCTACAGCCATTGAGCATTATGCTAGTGAAACTCACTCGATGGGTGGCCATGCATTGAATTATACCTTGCGCACCCCCATTGGTGTGGTAGGCTGCATCAGTCCTTGGAATTTGCCACTTTACCTTTTCACTTGGAAAATAGCACCTGCCTTGGCTACAGGCAATTGTGTAGTGGCTAAGCCAAGCGAGATAACCCCTATGACTGCCTTTATGCTTTCTGAATTGTGTATTGAAGCGGGATTGCCTAAAGGAGTATTAAATATAGTGCATGGTCTCGGACCAAAAGTAGGATCAGCATTGGTATCACATGAAAAAATAACAGCCATATCATTTACAGGTGGTACCAAAACAGGTGCTGAAATTGCAAGGGTAGCTGCGCCTATGTTTAAAAAATTATCTTTAGAACTAGGTGGCAAAAACCCCAATATCATTTTTGCTGATTGCGATTTTGATAAGGCAGTAAAAGAATCAGTAAGGTCATCGTTTACCAACCAAGGTGAAATCTGTTTGTGTGGTTCTAGGATTTTTATTGAGCGCTCTATTTATGATAAATTTAAAGATGCTTTTGTGGAAGAAAGCAAGAAAATGAAAGTAGGAAATCCATTGGCTGATGATACCAAAGTGGGCGCTATTGCTAGCAAAATGCATTTTGAAAAGGTATTAAGCTATATTGATTTAGCCAAACAAGAAGGAGGTAATATTGTTCTTGGTGGCAACGCAGTGAACTTAGATGGCGAAAATGCCAACGGCTACTTTATTGCTCCAACTATTATCGAAAACCTTGCCTACAATTGCAGAACCAATCAAGAGGAAATCTTTGGACCTGTTGTTACACTTACTCCTTTCGATAGCGAGGAAGAAGTATTGATGATGGCCAATAGCACGGTATATGGCTTAGCTTGTACCATTTGGACAGAAAACCTAAACAAGGCTCACAGGGTAGCAGCTAAAGTGAAAAGTGGTATTGTATGGATTAATTGTTGGTTGCTTCGCGACTTACGTACCCCATTTGGTGGAATGAAACAAAGTGGTGTAGGCAGAGAAGGCGGATGGGAAGCGGTTCGTTTCTTTACAGAGGCTAAGAATGTTTGTATTAAAATGTAGTAGTTTGTAGTTGATTGCTTTTGGCTGCTGTTGTTGCTTAATAAGTAAATGCCTACAAAAGTCACTAACAATTGTAATCCAAAAACACAGATATTACTTGATATTTTAAGGCAAAGCCTATATTTGCACTTGATTTTTATAGCTAAATGGCTGATAGACAAAAAATAGTATACATTACCCGCAGAGAAAGATTCAATGCGGCTCACAAATTATATAATCCAAAATGGACCAAAGAAGAAAATGAAGCCTTTTTTGGTAAATGCGCCAACCACTACTACCATGGGCATAATTTTGAATTGTTTGTAACCGTAAAAGGCATTGCCAATCCTGACACAGGCATGGTGATGGATTTGAAAGAGTTAAAGGCTCTTATAAAAGAAGAAATTACAGAAAAACTAGACCACAAAAACTTAAACGAGGATATCGACTTTCTTAAAGGTCAGATGCCATCTATAGAAAATATCATCGTGGCCATTTGGGAAATTCTTGATGCCAAGATTACCAATGGCAAATTGCATTATTTAAAACTAATTGAAACTGAAAACAACTTTGTAGAATACTACGGAGAATAACATTCTAAACCTATTTACATGAAAAAAGCTTACGTATTTCCGGGACAAGGCGCACAATTTGTGGGCATGGGAAAAGACCTTTATGAATCATCCCCTTTGGCTAAAGAACTTTTCGAGAAAGCCAATGAAATTCTAGGTTTCAGTATTACTGACTTAATGTTTAATGGTACTGACGAAGATTTGAAACAAACCCGCGTTACACAACCAGCGGTGTTTTTACACTCCGTAATTAAAGCTTTGTGTTTAGGTGATGCTTTTGCCCCTGATATGGTGGCAGGACATAGCCTTGGCGAGTTTTCAGCATTGGTAGCCAACAAAACTTTGAGTTTTGAAGATGGCTTAAAATTGGTGTATGCGCGAGCCATGGCCATGCAAAAAGCCTGCGAAATGCAGCCTTCCACCATGGCAGCTGTGTTGGGTTTAGAGGATGCCAAAGTAGAAGAAATATGTGCCTCTGTTACTGATGAAGTTGTAGTAGCAGCCAACTATAACTGCCCTGGCCAATTGGTGATATCAGGTTCGATAGAAGGAATAAACAAGGCTTGCGAGTTACTAAAAGCAGCAGGCGCCAAGCGTGCCCTTGTGCTTCAGGTAGGTGGAGCATTCCACTCACCCTTAATGTTGCCTGCCCAATTAGAATTAGAAGCAGCTATCCATTCTACTCAGTTTAACACACCTATTTGCCCTGTTTACCAAAACTATGTGGCAAAAGCAGTAAGCGATGTGAATGAAATCAAACAAAACTTAATAAGCCAACTAACAGCCCCGGTTAAATGGACCCAATCGGTGCAAGCTATGGTAGCTGATGGTGCAACTGACTTTGTTGAATGTGGCCCAGGAAATGTACTTCAAGGATTGGTTAAAAAAATCCATAAAGAAGCCAATACCAGCGCTGCGTAGAAGATTTGACTGTTCGACTTTCAGATTTTTAATATCTTCCTAAATACTATTTGTTTATTGGCATTCCGAGCTTCATCCTGAACGCTTGAAGGAACTTTACAAGGTCATTGCGAGGCACGAAGCAATCTCTTAAAAAGATGCTTTGACCAACAAGCAAGAAGTTAATTCCATTAATCCAATAATGCCATTTTAAAACAAAAAAAGCAGCCGAAGCTGCTTTTTCATAAATACTTTGTTACATTTTTTTTGTTGTGTCAAATTCCCTGAAATGCAATACCACAAAGGATTTGAGGCCAAGTGCAGTATTTATCAATGTTCAAAGAACCGAAATTGAAAGCAAATCACAAC
>JBBALJ010000125.1:0-8434 GCA_040403075.1 Bacteroidia bacterium | reverse complement strand
TTAAAGCTGCACCAAATCCTGCATTTGCGCTAGTTGTGCTGCGTTGCCATAAGTATGTGTATGATGAACCATTTCCTCCAATTGGAGTAGCACCAGTTAATGAAGTAGGGGTTGAATTGTAGCAAATTGTTTGGTTACCCGTTGCAATATTATTTGCAATCAAAGTATCCACTGAAATAGTAATAGCAGCCGAAGTATCAGCAGCACAAGCACCCACACCAGATGAAACAACCCTTCTAAACCAAGTTTTTTGTGTTAATGCGGTTGGTTGGTAATTTATTAAAGTATTGGTATTTAAAGCAGGACCGAAACCCGAGTTTGCACCAGTGATGCTGCGTTGCCATAAGTAGGTATATGATGAACCATTGCCTCCAGTAGGAGTAGCACCAGTTAATGAAGCAGGTGTAGAGTTGTAGCAAATGGTTTGGTTTGCGGTAACTGTATTATTAGCAATTGAATTAGTAACTGTTCCTGAAAGAGCACTGGTTTTGTTTGTTGCACCTGTTGAACTAGCAGTTAGATTTCCAGAAGGTGATCCTGAAATTGAATTCATTAGTCTAATAAAAAGTGTAGTGCTTGATACAGTGCCGCTTGTTGGGGTAAGAGCTAAAGTTGAATAATAGGTTCCACTAGATGTAGTTGAAAGCTCAAATCCAAAAGGAACGGTCAAGTTAATATTTGCAGTAAGTCCTGTGCCACCTACTGCAAAACTCTGGGAGCTTGAATTACTGCCACCACAACTTGTAAAGGCATTAAAATTTGAAGTAAGAGTAATGGTTTGTGCATAGCCTTGCAAAAGCGTGCAATAAAAGATTAGTATTAGGACTAAACCTTTTGTTTGATAATAATTTGTAAATTTTGTTTTCATATTTTTTTAATTAATGAGTGCAAATAAGATTGATTAAATCATAAGTTTTTATTTAAGATTGTAATAGATTATATAAACAAATTTTATGAATTATACCTTAAACCAATTACAGATTTTTTTGAAAGTGGTGCAAACACAAAGTGTTACCAGGGCCTCAGAGGAATTGCATCTAACACAGCCTGCAGTTTCTATTCAACTTAAAAATTTTCAAGATCAATTTGATATTCCTCTCACCGAAGTGGTTGGGAGAAAGATTTTTGTTACCGATTTTGGGCATGAAATTGCCCTTGCTGCAGAGAACATCATCAATCAAGTGTATGCCATTAATTACAAAACTTTGGCTTATAAAGGTCAACTTGCTGGTAGGCTGAAAATCTCTGTAGTATCAACAGGAAAATATGTGATGCCGCAATATTTAACAGACTTTATGAAGCAACATACTGGTATAGAATTGTTGATGGATGTAACAAACAAAAGTAAGGTGATTGAAAGTTTAGAGAACAATGAAGTGGATTTTGCTTTGGTTTCTATTTTACCTGATAAGCTCAACATTGAAAAAATGGATTTACTCCAAAATAAATTGTATTTGGTTGGTAACGGTCAACAAAAGTTTAAGAAAGGAATCTCTGCAAAAGAGATTTTTAAAGATTTACCTCTTATTTTCAGAGAAAAGGGTTCCGGCACCAGACAAACTATGGAAAGTTTTTTTATTAAAAACAATATTGAAGTGCTAAAAAAGATGGAGTTAACTTCCAATGAGGCCGTGAAACAAGCCCTTGTTGCAGGTTTGGGTTATTCTATTATGCCACTTATCGGAATCAAAAACGAGTTACATGGTAATGAATTGCAAATTATTCCAATCAAAGGTTTACCTATTAAAACTACTTGGAGTTTAATTTGGCTAAAAGGTAAAAAGCATTCGCCCGTTTCACTTGCCTTTATGGATTACCTCAAAAAAGAAAAATCAAAAATTGTTCATGAAAAATTTAATTGGTATGAGCAGTATTAGTTAATTGGCATTAAGAGCTATTGATTCAATTATTACTTAAAATTAGCTTAACCTTGGTTCCATTAAAGTTACCAGCTGGAAAACAGCCAGAGGCTTATCAATAAGCTCACTCGCAGGATGCGAGCGAGTGCGGAAAGCAGTATTGAGTTTTTGTAACTATTTCAAACTTAACTTCACTTTGGCATTGGCTCCATTGAAGTTTCCAGCCGGGTTGTGTTTGGTAATATAAACGGTAATATTTTCTAGGTTGCTAAAAGTCATGTTTATTTTTCTCATGATATTGGATGCCACTTCTTCAATTAAATCGCGGCTTATGTCCATTTCTTTTTTCACAATCTCATAAACCAATTCGTAGTTTATTACCTCATTTATGCCTTTAAACTCCTTATTGTCTGAACATTGCTCGTCAATATAAACTGCTACTGTAAATTTTCCGCCTTTTACCTTTTCATCTGGGTATAAACCGTGGTATGAAAAAAATTCCATGTTTTCTAAAGCAGTTTGCAAGTTCATTTGTTATAATTTTTAAACAAATACAAAAAAGCTACATTCGCAGCACATAAAAAAGACAATTTTATACAAGCAAATTATATGAATACATCGCAAGAATTTTTTCACGCAAACAAGCCTGATCTTTACAATCACCCTGATTATTACTTGATGGATGAATTGTTAACTGAAGAACATAAATTAATCCGTCAAAGTGTTCGCGATTGGGTTAAAAAAGATTTGAGCCCAATTATCGAAGACGTTGCCCAAAAAGCTACTTTCCCTATGCAAATTATCAAAGGTTTGGCAGATGTAGGGGCTTTTGGTCCTCAGTTGCCAGCAGAATATGGATGTGGTGGAATGGATTATATCACCTATGGTATCATTATGCAAGAGCTTGAGCGTTGCGATAGCGGTGTTCGTTCTACGGCCAGTGTGCAAGGTAGTTTGGTGATGTATCCTATTTACAAGTTTGGTAGCGAAGAGCAAAAACACAAATACCTTCCTAAATTGGCCAAAGGCGAATTGATGGGTTGTTTTGGTTTAACAGAGCCTAATCATGGTAGTAACCCTGCAGGCATGACCACCAATTTTAGAGATGCAGGCGATGGAAAACATGTGATTTTGAATGGCGCTAAAATGTGGATTTCAAACTCACCTTTTGCTGATATAGCAGTAGTTTGGGCTAAAAATGAGCATGGAAAAATAAAAGGAATTATTGTTGAGCGTGGTATGGAAGGTTTTACAACCCCTGAAACACACAACAAATGGAGCTTGCGTACAAGTGCTACGGGAGAGTTGGTGTTTAATGATGTAAAGGTACCTGTTGAAAATATTTTACCAGGTGTTGAAGGATTGAAAGGTCCATTGACTTGCCTTAACTCAGCTCGTTATGGTATCAGTTGGGGAGCTATTGGTGCTGCTATGGATTGCTATGATACCGCATTGCGTTATTCTAAAGAAAGAATCCAATTTGGAAAACCTATTGCGGGTTTCCAATTGCAACAAAAGAAATTAGCCGAAATGATTACAGAAATTACCAAAGCTCAGTTGTTAACTTGGCGCGTAGGTGTATTGATGAATGAGGGTAGAGCAACCCCTGCACAAATCAGTATGGCTAAAAGAAACAATGTGGATTTGGCTTTGAATGTGTCGCGTAGTGCACGCCAAATGTTAGGTGGTATGGGCATCACTGGTGAGTATTCAATTATGCGCCACATGATGAACCTTGAGTCTGTAGTTACTTACGAAGGAACGCATGATATTCACTTGTTAATTACAGGTATGGATATTACTGGCATTAGTGCTTTTGAATAAGGTTTGATTTATTAGCTTAATTTTGTTTAGTTAAACGATTCTAAATACAATAAATGAGATAAGTAAAGCGACCTTCGGGTCGCTTTTTTAGTTTTTTAAACTTGTAAGTTAGATCGAAAGTTTTTATTATTAGAATTTCAACTAGCAATAAGATAAAAATGGGCTTAGCAATAAACCCATTTAATGACTAAACAATCATTGAAGAAGTTAAGCAAGCACATTTTTTTTAGTGAGTAATTTGATTATTTTGCAATACAAAAGATATCATCTAATGAAATCAGATATAGAAATAGCACACGAAACGCAATTATCAACCATCCAAAAAATTGCTGCATCGGTTGGCATACATGAAGACCAGCTAGAGCAATACGGTAAATACAAAGCCAAAGTAAACGTAAGTTTTGATGAAGCGAAAATTGCCCAATCAAATTTGATATTGGTAACTGCCACTACACCCAATAAGAGCGGAAGCGGTAAAACCACAACATCAGTGGCCTTAGCCCAAGGTTTAAATAAAATTGGCAAGAAAGCCATTGTAGCTTTGCGCGAACCAAGCCTTGGCCCTTGTTTTGGAATGAAAGGCGGTGCTGCCGGTGGAGGCTATAGCCAAGTGCTACCTATGGAAGATATCAACCTACATTTTACAGGAGATTTTCATGCCATCACATCAGCTAATAATACCTTAGCGGCATTGGTTGATAATTACCAATACCATAACAAAAACAATGGTAAAGGTCTTAGACAAATTTTGTGGCGCAGGGTATTGGATGTGAATGATCGCAGCTTGCGTTATATGCTTTCAGGATTGAATGGTTCGAGCAATGGCATTCCAACCGAAACAGGTTTTGATATTACCCCTGCTTCTGAAATTATGGCTATATTTTGCTTAGCCACCTCTTTGGATGATTTAAGAAAAAGATTGGAAAATATTCTTCTTGGCTATCGCCCTGATAATTCACCTTTCTATGTGAAAGACCTTGGAGTAGCAGGTGCTTTGGTGGCATTGCTTAAAGATGCGTTTCAGCCCAACTTGGTTCAAACCATCGAAAAGGGAGCAGCCTTTATTCATGGCGGTCCTTTTGCCAATATTGCTCATGGTTGTAACAGTATCATGGCTACTAAATCGGCTATGCAATTTGCTGACTATGCCATTACTGAAGCGGGTTTTGGAAGTGATTTGGGTGGAGAGAAATTTTTGAATATCAAATGTCGTGCTGCAGGGATAGCTCCTAAAGCGACTGTATTGGTTACTACCACACAATCTATCAAGTTACATGGCAAGGTGGATGAGAAGCTTATCAAACAACCCAATATGGAAGGTTTGAAAGAGGGTATCAAAAACGTTGAAAGACATATTGAGAGCCTTCAAAAATTTGGTCAAACTGTAATTGTGGCCTTAAATAAATTTGGTTTTGATACAGATGAGGAAGTAGCTTTTATCGAAAACTGGTGCAAAGAAAAAGGTGCTGAATTTGCCATCAACGAAGGCTTTGCCAAAGGTGGAGATGGTGCTGTCTCATTGGCTCAAAAGGTGGTTGAGGTTATTGAGAACAAACCTTCAAAACCAATCAATCATACCTATGATGTGAACCAAAGTATTGAAGAAAAAATCACCCAAATTGTGAAAACAGTTTACAAAGGCAATGGCATTACCTTGGGTAAAAATGCGAAGGCCGCTTTGAAAAAAATTAATGATTTAGGTGCATCCAATCTTCCAATTTGTATAGCTAAAACACAATTTAGTTTTAGTGATGATGCTTCGCGCGTGGGTGCAGCAGAGGGTTTTACCCTAAACATTGAAAATCTTATTTTAAACAATGGTGCTGGTTTTATTGTGGCTGTTGCAGGAGAAATCATGCGTATGCCAGGCTTGCCTAAAGACCCTGCTGCTATGGTGATTGATGTGGTAAATGGAGAAATAACAGGTCTTAGCTAAATGAAAGTAGAAATTTGGAGTGATGTGATGTGTCCCTTTTGTTATATTGGGAAACGCAGATTTGAGAATGCTTTGGCACAATTTGAAAACAGAGATGAAGTGGAAATAGTTTGGCGAAGTTTTCAATTGAACCCAACTTTGAAAACAGACCCAAGTAAGAATACCATTGAACACCTTGCTGAAAGCAAAGGCTGGGACATGGACTATACAAGAAAAACCACCGACTATGTGGTGAACATGGCAAAAGAACTTGGCTTGAATTATGATTTCGAAAAAGCCATAGTGGCCAATTCTTTCAGGGCTCATCGTTTGTTGCATTTGGCAAAACAAAACCAAGTGCAGAATGAGTGTGAAGAGAAGTTGTTTGAAGCCTATTTTATTCATGGCAAAAACATTGACGATAATGATGTATTGCTTGAATTGGGCTTGTCGTTAGGTATTCATTCAGATGCTATTTTAGATATGTTGTCTTCGGATGCTTTTGCTGCTGATGTAGAATCCGATATTTACCAAGCGCAACAAATTGGGGTGCAAGGTGTGCCTTTCTTTGTGTTTGATAACAAATATGCCATTTCAGGTGCGCAGCAAAGCGAAACGTTCTTGGCAGCCTTGTATAAAACCAAACAGAGTTAATCACACCCCGTCAGACGATTGTGCAAAGGCAATAGCTAGGCAATGGGTCAGACGGGTTGACGTTTACCGCATCATATAAGTTTCAAATTGTAGATTCTTTTCAAAATTGAACGTCTTTGCGAATCCCGTTTCAGATTTGTCGGAACGGGATGAAGCAATCTCTTAAAAAAGCAGATGGCTTCGTGCCTCGCCATGACGCCCTAGTATATTTTACTGAATTGTGAAGAAGTGTTATTATATTCCATCATCAACAAGAAAATTTGTCACCTTATTTTCATAGCACGGCTTTTGCCTATCAATGGAAAAAAGTAAAATTTCATGATTCTTATATTCATTCTCATTAGTATTTCCTTAGGTATCTATTTATTTCATAACCAAGCCATATTTGGAAAGCTTCCTACAGGTAATCGCCTACAACGTATACTAAACTCAAAGAACTATCGAAATGGAAGTTTCAAAAACTTAAGTGTAACCCCGGACTTAGCACCTGACGCCAGTTATTGGAAGATACTAAAAATGTATATGAACAAACCCAAGGATGCTGAGCCGAAATTTGATTTGCCTTCAATAAAAACAGATTTAAAAAACTTGGATAATGAGCATACACAAATCGTTTGGTTTGGTCACTCTTCTTACCTCTTAAAAACAAACGGTATTCATATTTTGGTTGACCCAGTATTTAGTGGCAATGCATCACCTGTCAGTTTTTTCGCCAAAAGTTATAAAGGTGCCAATACCTATCAAGTAGAAGATTTTCCTGAAATTGATATTGTCCTTCTTACCCACGACCATTATGACCATTTGGATTATAAAACCATATTGAAACTAAATGACAAGGCGAAATACTTTTATACCTCATTGGGCGTAGGAGCGCATTTGAATGCATGGGGAATAGATGATAGTAGGATAGTAGAGTTTGATTGGTGGGATGAACATGCTTTTAACAAAGACATCAAATTTATTGCAACTCCTGCTCGACATTTTTCAGGTAGAAAATTCAAAAGAAACCAAAGTCTTTGGGCATCTTATGTGCTGCAAACACCTACCGAAAAACTTTATTTGGGTGGTGATAGTGGCTATGATTTTCACTTTAAAGAAATAGGAGAGAAGCATGGTCCCTTTGATTTAGCCATTTTGGAATGTGGACAGTACAATAGAATGTGGCCATACATCCACATGGAGCCAGAAGATTTATTAAAAGCAACCCATGATCTTAAAGCTAAAGTCTTAATGCCTGTGCATTGGGGTAAATTTACCTTGGCGTTGCACCCTTGGAATGAACCCATCAAAAGAGTGACAACACGCGCAAATGAATTGAACACGAAAATCGTTACACCAAAAATGGGAGAACCTGTAAAGCTAAATGCTCATTTACCCAATGAAGCTTGGTGGTAATTACTATATTATTTAAAGTTAATTGTTAATAGTATACTTTTCACTTTAACTCTCATTATCATGATCAAAATAGCCTTTAGATTTGATGCGGGTAGAGAAAAAGTTTAAGAACAAGACCATGAAAAATACAGACAATAAGGCTTGTGTGCTCACTAAAAATTTACCTATTGGTGTCACCGGAAAATAATCTCCATATCCAATTGATGACGCTGTAATCGTGCTAAAATAGATGGCATCAAACCAATGACTAAAGTCATTATTCATATAACTTCCATTGGCATATAATACACTATAGGTAAACACAATTTCCATATAGTTTAAAAATAGTAGCAGTATGGATCTTTTATAGGACCTTGGTCGTAAAAAGGAGTCTGAAGCGAAAATCAAAGTAGGTATATACAAAATGGTTTCTAGCATTAAATAAACCAATACATAAATGATATATGGATTATGTTGCCCATTATTTAATAAAATCAGAATAGGAAAAGCCACTTTGAAAAGCACAAACAAATCCAAAATCAAATCTTGGTATTCATGACCTTTTTTACTAGCCAATGTTTTAATGTAAATGCCAGGAAAAAACAACTGAGAAGAAGATAGAAATAGCCTAAAAATTTTTTCGATACCACTATCATCTTGGTGATGGTTATTCCACACTTCTTTAATGTTGTTTATCCGCCTCTGAATAGGGCTGATGCTAGGTTTGATGGATTTGGAATTGCTCCCCAATAACAATTTTCTTAAGACCCTTCTCATATCATTGTCTGATTAATTTTTAGACAAATTA
>JBBALJ010000124.1:0-8443 GCA_040403075.1 Bacteroidia bacterium | reverse complement strand
CAAGTTACATTTTTGTGTTTATTGCCATATTAGCGGTATAAGTGTTCGATTTTTTTATGTTTGGGGGTGGGGTGGTTTGTGTGCTTGGGATTAAATGTGGTTGGTGGCAAGATTATGAAAACAGCCAGAGGCTAATCAATAAGTTCACTAGCGGGACGCTAGCGAATGCAGTTTTTTTTTCAGATACATATCCAAATAAAAAAGAGGCTGTTTCAACAATTGAGACAGCCTCTTTTAACTACTATTTTAAATAATTAGAACTTCTTTTCTTTCTCCAATTTATCAATCATATCAACTATTTGTTCTGGTGTTAACCTTTTAGCAAGAATCTCTTTTTTATCGTTTAACAAATAAAAAACCGGAGTCGAATAGATATCATAGTAGTATCTAAAATTAGTTTCGTTATTTGGGTCGTAAACACTAATCCATTTATGTTTCATTTCAGCAATATATTTCTTCCAATCTTTTGGATCAGGTGTACCACTTACAGAATATACTTCTAAAAATTTTTGAGATTTCACTATGCTTTTATGGATTGTGTTCAAACTATCATAAGACCTAACAATCTTTGGCATTTCTTCTTTACAATGTCCACAGGTAGCATCCCAAAAAGCAAGCAAGGTGTATTTAGAATTGGTATTAAATAATGAATGATAAACATTATTGGTATCAGGCATGCTAAGGTTTAAAGATTTTTTACCTATCAAATTATACCTCAATCTATTGGCTCTGTCTTTCATCTTAAACATCATGGTTGAATCAATCCAATACGCTCTGCCTTTGGCGTAATGCTCATCAATCATGTGAACAAAAACAGCATCCATACCCATAAACTTAGACTCCTCGTAGTGGTTGGTAATCCAATACAAATTAAACTTATAGTTTTCGTTTGCATTAGCTGATTTGTTTAATAAAATATCACAGTATTTATTGATACTATCAGGAATTTGAGGAAGTATTTTAGTAATGTATTTCTCGAATTTAGCAAAATAAACAGGCGTACGGGTTATTCTATCATCTTTCAAATCAGTGTTATCAAAATAGTGATTTAAGTAATAGTAGTATTGAAAAGTCGAATCAATTTTTCCATTTGCCAATTTTGGAGGTTCAGGTACATCTATTTCTTGCATTAACTTGAATATCTTACTGATTAAAATACTTGGATCTTTTGCAATAACTCCTTTTCTGTATTCAAATATTTTATCTTGCAATACATCCATTTCCTTTGAAAGTTTTGAATAGGCAGCAGTATCGCCAATGTTCTTAGCTTGTCGGGTTTTAGCATCTAACTCGTTGGCTTGTTTAGCCAAATTAACTGAGAATTTTTGGTATTGGAAGAATGCGTCATTCTCTTTTGAGTTTTTAACAATAACCGAACCAGCAATATTGTTGGTATCAGTAGCTTCTAATTCAAAAAACTGCTCGGTTACAATAAAATCAAACAATAAACTTTTTTCTGCAGTAGCAATTAAATATACTCCACCCTCTAGCGCTTTACTACCTTTAAAAACCATTTTTCCATTGGCATCTGTTCTAGCACTATCTCTCAAATATTGCTTATCTCCATAGTAATAGCCAAGAAAGAAATTACGGTTCTTAAATCCTTTGATGGTAATACTGATATTGTAAGCATCTTTTGAAAAACCTAACTTACAAAAAATAATTGCGGTAATAAGTAATAATATTCTTTTTGACATATTTATTGGTTTAATTCGGTGTAAAATTAATACAAATACTATGGATTAGGCAAGCCCAATGCGTTTTTAAGATTGAATTAACAAAATTAATACCACAATGCCTTTTGACAGGATAAAAGGTTTAAGAACAATAAAAACCTATTATTGCAGTAAATATGAAATTCCATTTAAACCTGCTAAATGCTGTTTGTCTTAGCATTAGCCACATTTTTGATGATAATAAATACGCTGACAAAGTCCTCGAAAGGGTACTTAAATCAAATAACCGTTGGGGAGCACGTGATAGGGCTTTTATAGCCGAAAATACATACGACATGGTGCGCTATTGGCGATTAATTAGGACTGTAGCCGAGTTGGAAACGCATGAACTTAACCAACAAAACCTCTATACATTGTTTGGCACTTGGCAAATATTGAAAGGTGCACCCATTCCCAATTGGGAGGAATTTAAGAATGTAGATGTAAAAAAAATTGAGCATAACTACAAAATCTTAAAAACACAAAGAAAGATTGTTCACTCTGTGCCCGATTGGTTAGATGATTTAGCTATTAAAGAATTAGGCAAGCAATGGAACCAAGAAGTGGAAGCCTTAAACCTAACAGCCCCTGTGGTAATAAGGGTTAATAACCTAAAAACCAACAAAGCTGATTTAGCAAAATCATTAAAGGAAAAAGAAATTATTACTGAAATAGTTCAAGGCTGCAAAGATGCTTTGATACTAAAAGAAAGACAAAATCTTTTTATTACTGAGGAATTTAAAAATGGCTTGTTCGAAGTACAAGATGCTTCTTCACAATTGGTAGCTGAAATGATGCAATTGGAACCTGGAATGAAGGTGGTGGATGCATGTGCTGGTGCTGGTGGTAAAAGTATGCATATAGCTTCTATCATGCAAAACAAAGGACGTATTATCAGTCTTGATACCGAACAATGGAAATTAGATGAATTGAAGAAAAGGGGTCGTAGAGCAGGTGTTTGTAATATCGAAACGCGTTTGATTGAAGGGACCAAAACCATCAAAAAACTACATGATTTTGCAGATAGGGTTCTTTTAGATGTGCCGTGTAGCGGATTAGGTGTAATTAAGCGTAACCCTGATGCCAAGTGGAAACTTAGCTTGGAGTTTATTGAAAAAGTAAAGAGACAACAACAAGAAATACTTGAAAACTATAGTAAAATAGTTAAGCCGGGTGGGAAAATGGTTTATGCTACATGCAGTATTTTACCAAGCGAAAACTTTTTGCAAGTAGAGGCGTTCTTAAAAAACCACCCTGAATTTATCATGGAGCAAGAAAAACGCTTATATCCAAGTCAAACAGGATTTGATGGGTTTTATATGGCAAGATTGGTAAAAGCTAACGTATAATTAATAGTAGGATGGCAATAATAAAATTGGATATACTTTGTTTTGGTGCACACCCTGATGATGTTGAACTTTCTTGTAGTGGCACAGTCATGAAACATATTGATTTAGGATACAAGGTAGGAATAATTGATTTAACGCAAGGAGAATTGGGAACGAGGGGATCTGCGGAATTGCGCTTACAAGAAGCGGAAAAAGCAGCCAAAATTTTAGGAATAAGTTGCAGAGATAACCTTGGTTTAGCAGATGGTTTCTTTAGAAAAGACGAGGAAACATTGCTTAAAATTATTGCCAAAATACGCCAATATCAGCCGGCAATTGTACTTTGTAATTCAGAAATTGATCGACATGTTGACCATGGCAGAGCAAGTGATTTAATTGAAGAAGCCTGTTTTTTAAGTGGACTGAGGAGAATTGAAACCCAATTTGAAGGCAATCAACAGACAGCTTGGAGACCAACCTCTGTTTATCATTATATCCAAGACCGCATGCAAACTCCAGATTTGCTTTTTGATATTACGCCTTACATGGATAGGAAAATTGAATCTATAAAAGCTTTTAGTAGTCAGTTTTTTGATGCCAATTCAAAAGAGCCTGAAACACCCATTTCTGGTGAGTTTTTCCTTGATTTTATAAAGTCAAGGGGCATGGAATTTGGTCGAAATATCAATGTAAAATATGCTGAAGGATTTACAGTGAGAAGAACAATTGGAAGTAATAACCTAATGAACCTACTTTAGTCTACATCCAACATACCAGGACGTCTTTCTTTGGTTCTTAGGACACTTTGTTCGTGACGCCAAGCATCAATTTTAGCATGATTTCCAGATAATAGTATATCAGGTACTCTCAAGCCTTTATAATCGGCTGGTTGGCTATAAACAGGTGGACTTATCAAATTATCCTGAAAAGAATCGCTTAAGGCTGAGGTTTCATCATTTAAAACACCTGGAATAAGTCTAACTATGGCATCTACAATGACAGCAGTAGCTAGCTCTCCGCCTGTTAGCACATAATTGCCTATAGACACTTCGCGAGTTATTAAGTTCTGACGAACCCTTTCATCTACTCCTTTGTAGTGGCCGCATAAAAATGCCAAGTTTTTCTTGCCTGAAAGTTGGTTGGCCAACTTTTGATCAAATAATTCTCCATCAGGACTTAGGTAAATTATCTCATCATATTCTCTTTCAGCCTTAAGTTTCTGCAAACAATTATCTATTGGTTCTACCATCATTACCATGCCTGCTCCTCCCCCATAAGCATAATCGTCCACTTGCTTATGCTTGTTGCTACTATAGTCACGAATGTTATGCAAGGCAATTTCAACCAATTGTTTAGCCTGAGCCCTCTTTAGGATCGACTCGCTAAAGGGACCTTCAAACATTTGTGGGAATAAGGTTAGGATATCTATATGCACTTAAAATTATGAATTTTGAATTACGATTTAAGAAATTTTAGTTATTTCTTTGAAAAATCAGTGAACCTAATAACTGAACAACCGTGAACTGAGAATCTCTGAACCACTATACATTCAAGTCCAGAAAACCCTCGGGTAGGTTTAAAGTAATTTGCTTTTGCTTATCATTCATTTCAACTACAAACTCTTCAACAGCAGGAATAAGCACTTCTTGGTCTTTATAAAAGGTTTGAAGCATGGTTTGACCAGGCATTTCAATTATTTCGTTTAATATTCCTATTTCACCAAAATCATTAGCAAAAATTCGGTAACCAATAATTGAAACATCTAAATTACCTTTTTTTCTTTTCACTCCTGATTTGGGGAGTAAAACATCAAAAGCAACATAGTCTTCAGCACTATCCACTGTACTGATATCCTGACACTTAATAATTGCCTCAGTATCAGTGGTTCTTTGCCATTCTTCCACAAAAAAAGGAACAGGTTTTTGTTTAATTAAAAACATTACCCATTCCTTTAATTTTATATTTTTCTCTAAAGAGATTTTTAGAAAACCATTATTACCATGGGATTTAATTACATATCCCACTTTTGTGAAGTCATTTAAATCTATTGACTTCATAGCAATTAATTATTCTGCTGTTTCAGTAGCTGCTTCTTCAGCAGGTGCTTCCGATACTTCAGGTGTTTCTTCAACTGCAGGTGCATTTGCAGCTTCTGCTTCAGCTATTAAAGCCGCTTTTTTCTCTGCTAATTTAGCAGCACGCGCTTCTTTCACTTTTGCTTCTGCAACTAATTTCTCTGCTGCTTTTGCATCAACTCCAGCACCTTGTTTTGCAACATGTGCAGCAACTTTTGCATTTTTCTCTTCAACCCATTTTTCGAATTTAGCATCTGCTTGTTCTTGGGTTAATACGCCTTTTCTTACTCCACCATTAAGGTGCTTTTTCATCAACACTCCTTTGTAAGACAAGATTGCGCGGCAAGTGTCAGTTGGTTGTGCACCATTGTCTAACCATTTTGCTGCTTTTTCTACATCTAATTCAATTGTTGCTGGAACGGTTTGAGGTTTATAAAAACCCAAATTTTCGATAAATTTACCATCCCTCGGAGCACGTGAATCCGCCACCACAATGTGGTAATAAGGTGCCTGTTTACGTCCGTGACGTTGTAATCTGATTTTTACTGACATTACTTATTTTGTTTAAATTGTTATAAAATAACCGCTTGTTCTCCAAACAAACGGGCTGCAAATGTGTGGTTTTTTATTTAAAAATAAAAGTCTTCAATTAATTCTTTTTTCTCTCACAAGTTATTTGCAAATTCGTGGCCACCAAATTTTATGAAAAAACTATTCTACTCAGCACTCATCATGATGTCATTAGCATCATGTTCAAAAGACTCATCACCCGAAGATAAATGTACAGGTAAAACTGGAGGCGGTGGACTTGTAAGTCTTTTAATATCAACAAGTGATGATGTTGCAATGGGATTAGCAACTGTTGCCCAAATTGAAGCTGATAAAACGGAATACCCAGTGCTAGATTCGGCTCAATATAATGTGGCTTATAGTCATATTTATCGTATTACTAATAACATCCTTAATTCTGGACAAGTGTATTACAAAGACCAGTTTGTGTGGAAAGTTCGAATTATCAAAAGGGATGACGTGTTAAATGCTTTCTGTACACCAGGTGGCTATATATATGTTTATACAGGTTTGATTAAATATCTTGATAATGAAACACAATTGGCGGGAGTTATGGGACACGAGATTGCCCATGCTGATCGCAGACACAGTGCCAATCAAATGGTTAAACAATATGGACTAAGCACTCTTATTTCAATTATATCTGGTGGCAGTCCAAGCCAATTAGCATCCTTAGCAGCAAATCTATTACTGTTAAAATATGGTAGAGCGGATGAAACTGAAGCAGATAAATTCTCTGTTCGTTATTTGAAAGATACTGAATATGATGGCCGTGGCGCTAAATATTTCTTCGAAAAGTTAATCGCAACAGGTCAAACTGGTGGAACTCCTGCTTTCTTAAGCACTCACCCTGATCCCGGTGATAGGGTTACTAACATTACACAAACTTGGGAATGTCTTGGTAGCAAAGTGGGTCAAACTTTCGATACCCGCTACGCTCAATTTAAAACAAGTCTTCCATAAATAGATGGCGGTTGATAGTTTATATTTGTTAGTGAAAAGAGTTATTTGTATTCCTTTCACTAATTATTTAACAATTCACTAATTCAAATATTTTACCAAACAGATTTTTCTTAACTGATAAGCCCAAATTGCTTGAAATGGTGAGTAAAGTGCTTGCTATGGAATCTTTCCCAATCACTTTTTGTTAAAGGACCAAATACTGGATGGGAATTGATATTGCTCGGATTTTGCTCATAATAAGTAACAAATCTTGCCAAGTAAGAGTTCAACTCGTTAATCGCATCACTAAATGTTGCATTTCTAAAAACAATTCCATCTCCTCTGAAAATGGGTGATTGAAAGTCTTTTCTAAAAGGTGAATCACTATCAATAAACAATCTTTTTATCTTAGCGACCTTATCATCATCAGTAAAAACAGGTGCTTCAAACTCTCCTAACGATACCATCATAGCATCTGAAAGGTGTTCAATCATTTGCCATGCATTCAGATTGCCCCATAGAGGTTTGGTTTCTATATTTAAATCCTTGGTTAATAATTCAAGGTTTATTTCCGGGAATGATAAAAATGTATTTTCCATTATCAGCAAATATTAAAACATTTTGGGACAAATACACATAAAAAAATGCCCAAGCTGCTGCTTGGGCATTAATAATATTTTATCCTCCGCAGTCTACTTTAATATGCACTCCCCCTTGCTCATCTGTATATATTACTAAGTTGGAATTATCACTAAAAGTACCAATAGTGTTTTGATGAAACTGAGAATAACCATTGTTGATATAATTCAAAAAAACAGTTATTAAACCCTTTTCAATACCAATGATTTCCGAATTAGTATTACCATGGTCATCTTTACATATCTTTGTAACCTCAAGGTTTTATATAAAATCACAATGGCATTTAGGATCGAATTCCTCAGGTAGTGAACCTGAATCCCAACACAACATATTTGGATAGCCTGAGGTTGCTAAGGTATTATATTTATGCTCTGGGTCATCTGGTATATCCTTTTCACAAGAATTACATTGTGATGTTGAATATGTTATTCCATTTGGGGAGTAGCAATTGTACCAAGAAGTAAAACAAAACTTTAAAATACAATTACGATTTGGACAATTTTCAAAACCTCTAAAGTCAACAAATTGACATTGTGAATTGCAAGTATTTTTAGGTTCACAAGGCGCAGGCTGTTGAGCAAAAGCTAGTTTGGATAAAACAACAAATATTGTAACTAAGATTAAATTAATATTTTTTTTCATAATTTATTTGAATTAATATATTGATAAAAATTTTAAATTGATTAAAAATTATGTCATAACTAGCCTTTGAAAATTATGTTTCCACTCATCAAAAATAAATCAAAAGTAATCGTTCCACTGCCATCACAGTTTGAAATAGTTATTGTTAAAATTGTGCCCATTGGATGATTACCAATATGTTGATCAGATAATTGCTAAATTACGCTATTTGATTTTCTCTCATTTAATGTTGTTACTGTTCCTTCATTATTTTGATTTGAAAATGTAACAATCGGAGGCTCAATTGTGCAATTTGTTATACATTTTGGTTCGTAATATGAAAAAACAAAAGATGATTGATTGGGCAAAATTGTACTACAGATTTCAGGCAATTTACAAACCATATCATCACATTTTACATTTTGGTTTATACAAATTTTAATAGGACAATTAATTAGAGGCACAGATGGCTCTTGAGAGATCTGCACAACCCTGCTTTTTAATTCAAAACAATCCAAACTGCATTGAGCATTGAGTTTCGAATTAATTAATA
>JBBALJ010000123.1:0-8528 GCA_040403075.1 Bacteroidia bacterium | reverse complement strand
TAAACCATAGTATAATTAATACAACAATAAATAAAAAATCCCGTTTGAAATATTTCAAACGGGATTTTTTAATAAATCTAATGTGATAGGTTGTTTATGGATTAACCGAAATTACACCTAAACTACTATTCACATCTAATACAGGATAGTCGTTAAAATCTACTGAAGCATCTCCATTTAAGTCATTTGAATCATATCCAAGAACTCCAGCTGAACTTGCGATATCCAAACCTGGATAATCATTAAAATCCACTGATCCATCTTGGTTAATGTCTCCACTGAATATAGCATATACACCTGGACCAACATTTACTAAATTGTCACCAAACGCTTGAGTAACTCCAGTACTGAAATTATAGCTATTGCTTGAATTATTGAAAGTTACTGGATTTGAACTCCATGTAGTTATTGAGTTACGGTGTTTTAATACGATATAGTATGTTCCACCACTTGCAGTTGGAGGCAATGAAATATTACCTACACCATTAGTTCCTATTGTTCCTATTGTAGTTGAAACAAGAGCATAAGGAGAGGTTGCATCATGTAATTCAATTGTTACGGTATCTGCAACAGTGGAAGAACCAGTACCAAGAGCAGCAATAGGTGCAGCTATCATCGTGCTACCTCCAAGGTATAAACCTTGTAAATAAGCAGTTAATGTTAATGGTGTGCTCAAGGTTAGTGTGGTAGCATTATTTGTTCTAGAATTAATAGAAGTTCCACAAGAATTTGTGGTTCTAACCCTATAATAATAGGTAACTCCAGAGCTAAGTCCTGTAACACTTTGAGATGTCCCAGACACAGTTAAATTATTATAGCCCACTAAAATAGAATTGAATGAAGGGTCTGAAGCAACATCTAAGTTGTAGCTAGTTGCCCCAGTAATTGCTGACCAATTTATTGTGAATGAACTGGTTGTTAAGTTGCTGATGGTAAATGTATCTATACCTGCAAATACTGTAAATGACCTATAAACTGTATCATTGTATATGTCATTATCACTAGAATAATTGTTGTATATTCTTACGTTATAGGTTCCAACAGCTGATGGTGTGAAAGAAGAAAAGGCAATAGATGATGATGCACCGCCAACAATGGCCGTTATTGTACTTGAATTACTGAAACTTCCAGCACCATTAATGGTAATACCATATGACACCGTATTAGCAGTTGAAGTTCCTAAATTAGAAATATCAGAAGTTACATTTAATGAGGCACCTAAAGGAAGGCTAGCACAAATACCAGAAATATTCGTTGGTTTCACATCATTTGTAGTGTCAATAAAACGAATATCATCAAAATCAATATACGAATCGTTTCCTGTTCCAAACCAATCAAGTGAAAATTTAACGCGTAAATCGTTTCCACCTGCAATGTAACTAGCTAAATTAATAGCAACAGAGTTGTAGCTTGATGAAATAATGTGATTAGACATATCGATGGTTTTTGCCAATGAATAGCTTGTACCGCAATCAGTTGAGATGTAAACATTAATTGCGTCTGTTAAGCCTAAGGTAGTGGCTGCACCACCAACTCTATCAGTTACTCTATAATCAAATCTCAATTGAGATGCAGCTGTAGCTCCGGTAATTCTTGGAGAAGTAAGTATTGCATTCGCACTTGCTGCGTTTACACTGTTAAAAATATTTACTCTCATTCCATTTGAAGATGATTTTCCAGCACCATTTGTGGCTGCAAATCTTGTTGAAGTCCAACCATTAGGTAATGCTAGACTCGCATTAAATGTTTCTGCATAAGGAGATGATACTGGAGTTACTGCTGTTCTAGTTACTGCAGGTAATGTATCATTTGAAGCATTGATATCAACGTTGCTTTTTGACCAAGCATTAAATGTGTAATTACCCGCTGTACTCATGTTATATGTATTAGAAAGCGTAACAACCAAATTGCCATCACTAGTTAAAGTATCTGAATTGATTACAATTGGTCCAAAAGAGGTGATAGCACCATTCGGATCGGTTGCTGTACCAGAAACTGAAAGTGGATTAACTGCAAAGTCTTGCTTCAATAAACCTAAATTTTGAACATTTACACTTACTGTTGCATTTGAAGACCCAGCGCAAAGACTAGGACTCACTAAACTAGTAATACCCAAATCATTATTTATTTTTAACCTAGGCTCAATCATAAATCTAAAGAAATTGTTTGGTGCAAAATCATTCCACGCCAATGTGTTAAATGTAGCACCTTGTCTGAAATAAAAAGTATTTGTTCTAATAGGGTTTTCTGTTTGGTATGCAAAACCTACATTATTGGCTGTGGTTTGTCTAACACCAACAAAGAAGTCTCCGCTTCTAATAGCTATAGAAGGCAATGATAAATTAAAAACACCTACAATGGTTTGTTGAGTTGATGAAACATACAAAGGATTTCTTTTAGGTCCCCAAGTGCTACCTGAATCTTCATATATTACTATTTGAAAGTCAAGACCTGCAGTATTAAAATTTACATTTACTTGATTAACAAAATTGCTAACTGGAGTATTAAATTTAGCCAACATTTCACCTTGCGGATTAGTACCTACAGTACCAGAATTAGTTTGAAATGGTCTAGTATAACTTAGTGCATTCAATGTATTTTCTCTAACCCAAATTACTTGATCATTAGCTGTATTTTGATCACCTGCGGGCATGGATGCCGTTATGGTATCATATCCAATATTTAATGGGGTGAATCCTGGGAATTTAACAATTACATCTGAAAGAGGTGCAATACTAGGAACTGTTAAATAGATTGTTGTGTCACCACTTGCACCTTTAAACCTTAGACTCAATACACTATTAGTTAAGGTTGAAACACCATTGCTTTTGAATCTAACCCTTACACTATCTAATGTCCCTACAGGTACTTTTCCATAAGTATAAATAATGGTTGCAGCCAAATCGTTTGTTACAAATTGGGTTGATGATTCAAATGCGCCTTTATAACAAGTTGTTGGTCTGCTTGCGTTGTCAATATCTGTTGGTGCTGCAGTTAATCTTGTGGCTGATAAATCAGCATCTCCCAAAGATGCACCCGTCAAATAGGGTTGTTGAGTGTTTGTAAAAGCTGGTGATTTAAATGTTGAGTTGGCATCATTTGGAGAAGCGGCAGTTTGATATGCACCAGCAAATGTTGTGTACACAAAACCACCCCAACCCATAACATATTGACCAGTGCCATTGTATGTATTGTTATTAATATTGTTAGTACCTGTTGTATTGGTATTATACCAAGCACCCATATGGTTGGCAACGGCTAAATTACTCATTGTGCCTCCAGTACGGGTATTAATAAATAAATTATTTTGCACATTTAAAACAGATGAAGCACCAGAATTAAATTTACCAAAAGCGTATGATCTAATAGATGAATTTGTCATTCCGGTTAAAGTAATAAAACCACCAAGACGTACCGTGTTGTTATAAACATTTACAGTAGCTGAATTTGCGCCCGTAAAAATAATACCAACAAGTCCGCCTGTCGCTCCTGCAGTCACCCCACTGTTTGTTTGCATTTGAACAATACTGTTATTAACAATATCGTATGTACTTGGCGATGTTGAAGGCGGTTGAATGATTATTGATGTAATTGAAAGATTAGTAAAACCAGAAAGTTTTAAATCATAAATTCTGTTTTTAGTTACTGTTGCTGTCATTCTATTTGTAGCAGATGCTGTTCCTGATCCAAGAGAAATGGCTCTAATAGCTGCACCATTTGTACTAGTATATCCTGAAGAATAAAAAATCCTATTGGAATCAATTAAGATTGTTCCTACATTATTATTAACATCAATACCTCTTGAAGCAAAATCTCTAATTTGATTGTTTTGAATAACAATATTATCCATATTAGCATTGCTAAGAGCGTTTGTACCATCAAAAAACATTGATAATCTAGCTCCTGTAAGAACACAGTTTTTAACAGAGTTATTAGAGTTGGCCGAACTACCTACAGTGGTATTCATAAAAGCGATATTACATGAATTTGATGCATTTGAAGCACCAAGCGCTGCTCCATTTGTTGCTGCTTGATTTGATGCATTGGTAAAGCTAACATACCTAAATTCATTTCTTGTAGCACCGTTGTTTAATCTCATTGTAACACTTGTACTTGATGCTGTTCCTGAATTAAAGTTATTAGCAAATTCAAGTAAAGATGAAGTACCAGTACCTCCAGCTCTTCCGTCAATTACTACACTATCTGCCCCATTTAATTCTATTAAATTTAATGCAGCAGTCGTTGTCGAAACTTGTTTTGTTACAGTTGATGTATCGGCAGGTCTTATAACTACTGTCGTGTATAATGCCGACCCAGTTCCACTTGCATTTAAAACGGCACTAGCCGACATAGAAAAACTTGCATGAATTCGAATGTTAATATCACCTTGATATATACCAGAGTTGATGTCTGAAAATGCACTGATTAATGAGGAGTAACCCCCTGTTGAACCGGCACCTGAACCTGCGGTGGACGTTACCGTTACTTGTTGCGCCTTTGCTTGAATAACCGTGAAGGCTATTAAAAGCATGATTAATTTTTGTAGTTTTTTATTCATGATTTTATTAGTTAATTGTTAAAACAATGATATTTTATTTATTGATAAATGTCAAGATATTTTTTTTGTATAAAAGCGGAATTGGATATTTTACAGTTTGTATTTGTGTGTAAATTGCTGTATATGAGTATTATGCTTTTCTTCTGAGTGTTCTTAAAATTACAATTAATATTAATTTAATATCCTTAAAAATTGGTTTATACAGCCGTTTATCAAATTGTAATGGCATTCAAAAGTTCTTTTTTGTGGATGAAATCCTACAAAATTGTCGCATTATTTTTTGTTTTTCTAAAATGTATGACTAAGGTTAAAAAAGAACTGATTGTCTTCTTTTGAAATAGCCTAATCAAATCTAAGAATAGTACTAATATTTCAAGAAATTCTTGCTCTTAATCCCACAGCATATTTATAATTATTATTAGAAATAATGTTATTAAAATCATTTGATACTCCAACAGCATTGAAAACCAAATGCTGCTTGAGCAATGCGGTTTGAGCAATTCTCCATCTCATTTCAAGATTTGTAAAATTCATTACCCTACCCAAAAATCGAGATTACTTGTAGCCCCTTATTACTTGATCTCCTTCCAAGTTTTTTTGATAAATCTAATTGAGAGTATTTATTTATTTCTCAGAAAAGCATTAATATTTGTATAAATAATTGTTTCAATTGAATGATAGTGTTAATGAAATTCTGATTTACACTTCGTGCATATATTTTTCTAAATATCGGATTGAAAAACAAAAGGCTGCAAAATTGATTTGCAGCCTTTAGATGAATACATTAATAGTCTAAAATTATTTTACCACATCTTCAAATTCAACTTTGAATTCAACCCTACGGTTTTTAGCTTTTCCTTCTTTTGTTGCATTGTCAGCAACTGGAGTAGTTTGTCCAAAGCCTTCACTTCTTACTCTTTCTGTAGCAACACCTTTACTTTCTAAGAATTTTTCAACTGCGGCTGCACGTTCTTTTGATAGTTGTAAGTTTTTATCGGCATTTCCAACATTATCTGTATGTCCGGCTATGTATAATTTGTAGCTCGGATTTTCTGTCATTACTTTTACCACATTGTTTAATATAGCAAACGATTCTTTTTTGATAGTAGATTTACCTGTTTCAAACTGAACACCTTGTAAAGCACGTTCGAACAATTTACGAACCTCTGCTTTTATTTCAGGACAACCGTTGTTGCTTGCAGGTCCTGCAACTGTAGGGCATTTGTCGTTTTTGTCAATTAATCCATCACCATCTGTATCAGGGCAACCATTGAACTGTGCAGTTCCTTTTACAGTAGGACATGCATCTTCACTATCTTGAATGCCATCGCCATCTGAATCAGGGCAACCATTAAATTTAGCTATACCAGCCACTGTTGGGCATTTATCGTCTTTGTCTTGTATTCCATCGTTGTCTGTATCAGGGCAGCCTTCAAACTTAGCTATACCGGCTGTCTCTGGGCATTTGTCTTTAGCATCTTCGATGCCATCTTTGTCTGTATCAGGGCATCCTTTGAATGCTACAATACCAGCTTTATCAGGACAGGCATCTAAATTATCAGCAATGCCATCTTTGTCTTTATCCTGGATACAACCTTTCTCATCCACCAAAGCACCAGCTGGTGTATTTGGGCAATTGTCTCTTTTATCAGAAACTCCATCACCATCGGCATCTTTCATTTTACCAACATTATAAGTTAAACCGATAGAGTGAAACCAAGCTTGGTCGAAACTGAAACTAGCATTTTTATCCGGACCACTTTCAGAGAAATCGTTATTGGTCCACATATAATTTGATTGAAGGTTAAGTCCAATTTTTTCAGTAAAAGCAACATTCAAACCTAAGCCTAATGGAACGGTAAATTCATAAATGGCAGATTTATCATAGGTGTCAATCATGTCACCGATTTTTGCAGTTCCAAATTGGTTGTTTTCAAAAGGCATACTAACTCGTCTAACACCAACACCTGCAGTTAAGTAGGGAACAAATCTAGCTTTTTCATTAGCTAAGAATTTCCATCTAGGTGTTAAATCTAAACCCATGGTGGTTCTGTAGAAGCTATTACCTGGGTTCATATCTTTAAAATAACCCCACTCACCTGCATAACCCCTAAAAGACATATCAAAATCTCTATTTAAATATCTGTTAACGGTTAAAAATCCTACTCCAGGCGTGTTTTGGTTGTTTTTACCATTGTTTGAAGGAAGGGTGTGTGACGTTAAATCGAATTTAAAAAATCCATTTCCCATGTCTCCGGTGTATTCCGAAATACCCAGGCCAAGTCCAATTTGCCAAGGCATTTCTTTGGTTTGAGCCTTAGAAATCTGATAACTTGACAACAAAATCGCCAATGCAGTAACTATTTTTTTCATATCTAAATTTTTATGGAACGAAAATAAAATAAAATTTAACATATTAAAGTTTGGGTCATAGAATTTATACGATATATTATTTTTGTGAGTGACGAATAATAACTACATTGGTGCCATAATTGATGCAGCATAGGTGATTAGAATAAACATCATAGGTTCAGGTAATATGGCTTGGTTTTTAGCAGATTCATTTGCCAAAACCGATGTATCCATTAATTGCATCTGCTCAAGAAACCAAGAACAGGGACAATTGTTAGCAAACTCCTATCGTACAACTTATATAAATGATGTGGCTCATTTGGATGATAATGCAGATATCACTTTTGTAGCTTTGCGAGATGATGCCATTACTTTAGTAGCTAATCAATTAAAAACTACTTCCATCGTAGCCCATTGTAGTGGCATGTTGCCTATGGATGCACTTTCTACTCATAAGGATAGGGCTGTGTTTTATCCATTGCAAACGATTCTCAAAAACGATTTGCCCAATGCCAGTCAAATACCTATTTGCTTGGAAGCCAACAATGCCGAAACATTAAGGATTGTAGAATCTTTAGCGGATAAGATAAGCCATCATGTTCATTTTATTGATTCAGAGCAAAGGCAATACTATCATTTGGCTGCCGTGATGGTAAATAATTTTACCAATCATTTATACGTTTTAGCAGATGATTTATTGAGCAAACAAAATCTTTCATTTGATTTATTGAAACCCCTAATAAGCGAAACTGCTCGAAAGGCTTGTGTGAACAAGCCGCTATATAACCAAACAGGACCAGCTAAAAGGGATGATAGAAACACCATTAAAAAGCATCTAAATTTGCTCAATCAAAACAAGGAATTGAAAGAATTGTATGAAAAAATTACCCAAAGTATTTTTAAACTACATCAGCAAAATGAAATATAAGATAGCGATAATTTTTAGTATACTTAGTCTTCACAGTTTTGCAACGCGCATTTTGTTGCCAATGGATGAGTCGCAGAAAAACCATCTAAAGGCTTATGGATTGGCCTATTGGGTATTGCAAAAAGAACAAGATGTAGATTGGCTTTTGAACTACAAAGCAGGGAGTTTTATGCTACCCTATAATGAAGCATTTGAAAGAGAATGTAAAATTCGTTCGGTTACCTTTGAAGTAATCAGCGAAGGACAAGTAACAGAGATACTCACTGAAATTGCCAAACCTGATGTGAACATGGAATTGGTTAAACTTCATAAAGCTCCCAAAATTGCCGTGTATTCGCCCAAAACCAAACAACCTTGGGATGATGCAGTAACATTGGTATTAAGCTATGCTGAGATTCCTTACGAAGTGGTGTTTGATGATGAAGTGTTGGATGGTAAACTACCTTTGTATGATTGGTTGCACTTGCACCATGAAGACTTTACAGGCCAATACGGAAAGTTCTATGGGCAGTTTGCCAATGCCGCTTGGTATAAGGCCGAAGTAAGAGAAGCAGAGGCCATGGCTGCTAAATATGGTTTCAAAAAGGTCTCTGAATTGAAGTTGGCTGTGTCTAAGAAAATCAGAGATTTTGTGAGTGGGGGTGGATTCTTGTTTGCCATGTGCAGCGCTACAGATAGCTATGATATTGC
>JBBALJ010000122.1:5137-8597 GCA_040403075.1 Bacteroidia bacterium | reverse complement strand
CTTTTTCATCAATGGAAAAAGTAAGAGAAAGAAATTGTTGTATGATTGAAATTACTTCTAAGTTAAAAGTGTAGAACATCCCCCTACCCCCCCCTTCAAAGGCGGAATAACCAGCGCTTATAGCCTTCAGCTAGTAGTTAAAATCAACCAAATTGCATAAAATTAATTGACTGATTTTTTTTGAGTAAAAGTTCTTAGGTAAGTAGTTTGTTGAATTTTTCCTTGACTAAAATTTATATTCCTTCAATTTCTTAGCCTTGATTTGTGTGTACGCAACAATACCCATGGTCATGCATCCACCAAAGACAACAGAAGAAACAGTCCCTAATAGTTTGGCTGCTAATCCACTTTCAAAAGCACCAATTTCATTGGATGATCCTATAAAAATGGTATTTACAGCTGATACCCTTCCTCTCATATCATCAGGGGTTTCTAGTTGAAGAATGTTGCCTCTTACTACCACACTAACGCTATCAAACACTCCACTTAAAAATAGGATGACAAGCGATAAATAAAAGTTTGTACTGATACCGAATAGTAACATACAAAGGCCAAATCCACCAACTGCTTTGATAAGCGTTGAACCAGGTTGTTTCATTTGAGGTAATATGGCAATCACTATCATGGTAAGAGCTGAGCCCAGAGATGGTGCAGCTCTCAGGAAGCCTAAGCCTTGAGGCCCTACATGTAAAATCTCATCCGCAAACACAGGTAATAAGGCCACTGCCCCTCCAAATAATACAGAAAACATATCTAAAGAAAGAGCAGATAAAATAACCTTGCTATTATACACATAACTCACACCCGCCTTTAAACTTTTAATCATGCCCTCACTTGGTTTTAGATCTGAAACAGGTTTTGATTGAATACGTAAAATAGAAATAAAGGATAAACCTATAAGGGTTGATACGATGATAAAAGTGATACTAATTCCTGCGTCAGCATATAAAAATCCAGCGCTTGCCGGACCTGCCACAGCAGCTATTTGCCATACAGAACTATTAATGGTACTTGCTTGTGGAAGTTTACTTCTATCAATGATTTGAGAAAGAAAAGCAAATGCAGTTGGCGAATAAAAGCCCCTTGCTAATCCGCTCAAAAAGATAAAAAAGTAAAGAAAATTGACGATACTAGTTTGGCTATAAATATTTCTAACTGTTGGATGTGTGACATATAAAACACCCAAAGCACCCAAGAACATAGTTCCCAAAGCAAAGAGTAAGATATTTCTTCTATTGTACACGTCAGCTGCATGTCCAGCAAATAGTGCTACTGTAAGTGCAGGAATGGCCTCTGCCAATCCTATTAAGCCTAAGGAAAGAACGTCATGGGTTAGGCTGTATATTTCCCAACCAATGGCCACTGCTTGTATTTGCAAGGCCACTGTCAGCAAGAATCTGGTGCTGATAAAAAATCGGTATTCTTTTTCTTTTAATAGTGCTAGTACCAAGTTAGTTGCTTATTGTCAGTTGATGGTTGTCTGTTGTTAGTTGAAAGTCATTAGTTAAAATAATAAAAAGGATAATTTAAAAATCACTTACCCCCTAATCCCTTTTGCCTCAATCCTTTATCCTATTGCTTAATTCCAATCCATTTAATCAAATCTTTATAGCTAGGTTTTTTGCCATACATCAAGATACCAATTCTGTAAATTCTTCCTGCAATCCAAACCACAGTGACAAAGCCTGCAATCATGCACAACATAGATAAGCCCAACTGCCAAGCAGGCACACCGAATGGAAGCCTCACCATCATTACAATAGGGGAGGTGAGTGGTATCATACTTAACCAAAAACTGATATTGCCGTTAGGTGAAGAAGTAACCACACTTTGTGCCACTACCAATGAAAATACCAATGGAATGGTTATGGGTAACATAAATTGCTGCGTATCCGTTTCGCTATCTACTGCAGAACCAACGGCAGCAAATAAGGCTCCATAGAACAAATAGCCTGAAACGAAGTAGAAAATAAACATGCCAATAATTAGTGTGAAATTGTATTGTGATAAATCTGAAAGGAAGTTTAAAACACCATTTTGTTTAACTTGTGCTGCACCTTGTTGCGTGGCAGCCGACATGGATTGAATGGCATCAGGTGGCAAATCCATAAAGGATAATATGAGTTTGCTTACCATTGGGCTAAGCACAATAACCAAAAGCGCCCACAAAATAAATTGTGTTAAACCTACCAAAGCAATACCAATAATTTTACCCATCATCAATTGAAATGGCTTCACTGAGGAGATGATTACTTCAACAATGCGATTTGTTTTTTCTTCAATCACACCGCGCATCACCTGCACGCCATATAGAAAAATGAAAAGATAAATAAGAAAGGCGGAGAAATAACCTATAGCAGTGGTTACACCAGTGTTTCCTTTTTCCAATCCATCATCTGTTAGTTTAACCGTATTGATGGATACACTTGTTTCATTTACCTTATCTAAAAGCTCCTTTTCAATACCAAATTTACCTAGCTTAATATTCTTCAAAACGTTTTCAATTTGGTCTTCAATATAGGATTGGGTAGATAAGCTAGGTTGCTCTTTTGAAATGAGGGTTACCTTACCTAGACTGTCTCCAGATGATTGAGGAATGATAAGAATACCATAGTCATCGCCTTGTTTAAGGTAGGCTTCTTCATTGCCTTTGATACTTCCATTGTAATTGAATACAATTGTTTTACTGTCTTTAAGTTTGTTTGTAAACAAACCACTTTCATCACAAACAGTGATGTTCTTTTTGTCTTCTGTTAAATCTTTATTGAAAGAGAAAAAGAAAATCAAACCATAAAACAATATGATAAGTAGTGGCGAAAGTACAGTCATTACAATGAATGATTTTTTCTGTACCCTCGATAGGTATTCTCGTTTGGTGATTAAAAATATTTTATTCATAAAATGAGGACGGTTTCGAAAATTAATGGCGAATATAAGAGAATTTGAAACAGATAAATGGATGAGTGCTTTAGTTCCTTAACAAAAATAGGGCTGGTATGTCGAATCGCTTTCTCCATGCTTGTTCTGAATGGTTTTCGCCCACAAATTTTTTTGTCATCCACGTTTTGCTGTCATATCCCTTTGATTGCATGATGCTATCCACCTGCAATTGGTAAGGTTCATACATGGCATCCAAGGTTTCAGTACCAAAATCAAAGTATATTTTATGCTTTAAAGGTGAAGGTAGTTTGGCCTTCATATAGCTCATAAAAGCGGCTGGAATAGGGTTGTTTTCGTTATAAAATATGCCCGGCCAATGGGCAGATAAGCAAGCAACACCACCAAATACCTCTGGGTACTCGCAGATGGCATACATGGATATAAGCCCACCCATGCTTGAGCCTGCTACAAAGGTATTTGCTCTGTCTTTTTTAGTCGCATAGCTGCTATCTATAAATGGTTTGAGTTCAGTCACCAAAAATCGCAAATAGGCATCTGATTGCACCTTACCCGAAAATAC
>JBBALJ010000122.1:2281-5037 GCA_040403075.1 Bacteroidia bacterium | reverse complement strand
TTTGATAGCCTTCAGGTAGCCATATATCCACATTTCGAGCATCCACATATTTAGATGAAAATAGTGAATGCCTTATTACCTTTCCAGATGATACCTGCACTTCTTGTGCCCAAACTGAGAGGCATAATAGCATTTGGAATAAGAGGAAATGTTTTTTCATGCTCAATTCTAATGATTTTTTTTTGAATTCATTTATTAGAATTGAAACCGAAATTTATAGAATGGGTTTTGTATGTTTGTGATGAACAAGGAACTCATTACTCAAACATCTTTTTTAACAATTTAAATAAAATGAATAGGATTATTATATTAATTGTAACCATCCTTATTGCTATAGTATCATGCAATAAAGACAATAGAAGTATTGTTAATTCTTCTAATCTTGATAGTATTGATGTAAGCTATAGTATTTTATGTCAAGAAATCTTGAATGGACATGGCGGTTTTGATTTTAAACAAATAGTAATCAAGGATGATTCTAATTGGAATGGAGTATTAATGAAAATGAGTGATACTATTTCGAATTCAAAATATCCTTGTACTTTAGAAAAAATTGATTTTCATGAACACATAATTATTGCAATTTTTGATAGTATTAGAAATACCTATGGCTCAAGCATAGATGTGAAAAGTATAATTGAGACAAAAAATAATATAATTATTAATATCTATAAAAAAAGAAAATTTGGTCTAAGTCCAGCTATCTCTCAACCTTTTTGTATTTTTAGAATACCTTACACAAACAAACCTATTCGTTTTACTTATTAGTAATGTGGTTTAGTAATTATTAAAGTTAACTTTTATTTTTAATGTTTAAACAATATCTAATTACTATTTCAAGATGCTGTTTTTTATGTGCATAATATATTATTACAACCAACCCTACTTCTTTCTCTCTCCAATTTGTTGTCTCCACATGGCGTAATACAAGCCTTTTTCGGCCAATAGCTCTTCGTGTTTACCTGTTTCAATGATCTCGCCTTTTTCTAATACATAAATACTATCAGCATGCATAATGGTTGAAAGTCTATGGGCAATGAGCACTGTAATATGCTCTTTTTTGTCGGCTATGTCTTTAATGGTATTTGAAATTTCTTCTTCTGTTATTGAGTCTAATGCAGAAGTTGCTTCGTCAAATACCAATAAACGAGGCTTTCTTATTAATGCACGTGCTATAGACAGTCTTTGTTTTTCACCCCCACTCAATTTCATTCCACCTTCACCAATAATGGTTTCTAAACCATTTTCGCTTCTTGCCAATAGGTTTCGGCAACTCGCTTGATCTAATGCTAAGTTGATTTCATCTTCAGAGGCATTGGGTTTTACGAAAAGTAGATTCTCTCTGATACTTCCAGAAAACAGCTGTGTGTCTTGTGTTACAAATCCGAGTTGATGCCTTAGTTCATCAATATCCATTTCCTTAGAGTTGATATCGTTGTAATAAATATTTCCCTCTGGGGCAGCATATAATCCTACAAGCAGTTTTACCAAAGTACTCTTACCAGCACCGCTTGGTCCAACAAAAGCAATGGTTTGGCCTTTGTTTACCTCAAATGAAATATTGCTTAGAGCGTTGTAGCTCGCAGATTTGTGTTTGAATGTAACTGAGTCAAATTGGAGTTTTTCAATTTCATTGATTTTTATAGGTGCACTTGGCTTAACTTCTATGGGAGTATTAATGATAATTTGAAAATTATTTAAAGATGCTTCTGCTTCACGGTAACTCAAAATCACATTGCCCATTTCTTGCAAGGGTCCAAAAATGAAGAAGGAATAAAATTGAAGGGTAATGATTTGCCCAACGCTTAATTTGTCTTGGAATACCAAATAAATTAAAAGAAATAAAATACTTTGACGAAGTAAATTCACCATGGTACCTTGAATGAAACTGATACTACGGATATCACGCACTTTCTTCAGTTCAAGTTGAAGGATTTTTCTTGTTGTTACATTCAATCGTTGTGTTTCTTGATGTGTTAAGCCTAGACTTTTTACCAATTCAATGTTTCTTAAACTTTCTGTGGTGCTACCAGCTAATTGTTTGGTTTCCGCAACAATTTTGGTTTGAACAATTTTTATTTTCTTGGATAAGAAACTTGTGATAATACTCAACCCCACTACAGCTAATAGGTATACCACTATTAAGGCACCATGCACATTTACCGTATATACAATTACAAATACTAATCCTACCAAGGCAAAAAACAAGATATTGATGAAACTAGAAATAAATTTCTCTGTGTCGTTTCTAACTTTTTGCAGTATGTTTAATGTTTCACCACTTCTTTGGTCTTCAAACTCATTGAAAGGAATTTTTAAAGTGTGTTTTAGTCCATCCGTGTAAATATCTGCACCAAGTTTTTGAATAACCAAACTGGTAAAGTAATCTTGAAAAGCTTTAGCTATTCGACTTACCATAGCCACACCAACAGCAGCTGCAATAAGGGTTAGCACACCCTTAATAAACTCATTTTCGGTATAGTCCTTTGGATGTGAAACAAAACGGTCGATGATTTTACCATATATAAATGGATCTAACAAAGAGAATGTTTGATTGACGGCTGCAAGCAGTAGTGCAATGAAAACAAGCTTTTTATAACGACTTAAATAGGATAATAATAATTTCATTGTTTTTTGTTTATAACCACCTAAGAAACCTAAGTACATCTAAGCTGATTTTGAGTTATCTAAGGTATCTCAGGTGGTTTGTTTATTTTTGTTTTAACCACCTAAGTAACCTAAGAACATCTAAGTTT
>JBBALJ010000122.1:0-2181 GCA_040403075.1 Bacteroidia bacterium | reverse complement strand
GCTAAATCCACATTTTTGCTTTGACCTGAGAATTTATGAAGGAAATCAATATTGTTTTCTAGTTCATCATACTTGTTAATTTGAGCCTTTAACACTTCCCAAGTGGCAATGGTGTCGGCTTCAGCACTGTGAGCATTTTCTAATGATTTATCACAATAGAATTTATATGCCGCAGCTAGGTTTCTTTGCTCCATGGTATGATAAATTCTTTGGGCATCCACAAACTTTCGATTCTCTGAATCAAAATCTACATCAGCCCTTAAAAACTCTTCCACCAACATAGGGAAATCAAATCGATTGGAGTTAAATCCACCAAAGTCACAGCCTTCCAAGTATTTAGCCAATTCTTTGGCCTTTTCAGCAAAAGTCGGTTTGTCTTTCACATCTTCATCAAAAATACCATGAATAGCAGACACCTCGGCAGGTATGGGAATTAATGGATTAAACCTTTGACTGCGTGTTTCTTCGCTACCATCAGGCATTATTTTGATGGTGCAAATTTCTACAATCCTATCTTTTGATATACTTATCCCGGTTGATTCTAAATCGAAAATTACTAGGGGACGTTTTAAATTTAAGTTCATTGAATGGTAAAGAAAGGAAGGTGATTAAATAAAATGGCTAAGGACAACAAAGGAGGTTTAGTATATTTAATTAAGTAGACTTACCTATTCTTCAATAAAGGAATTTTCGTCTGCACCTTCTTCTCCTTCATCCTCAAAAAGACCTAGTTCATCTGCTTCATCATCCGAAATTTCGCCACCTAAATCATCTGTTTTATTCAGGTAGTTTTTGGTTATCTCGTCAAACTCATTGTCGTCAATTACCCCAAATCTTTGAACCTTATCATATTGTTTTGGTGCAAGGCCTGCGGTTTTGGTAATTCTAGGATATTCAACACCAGCTTTTTCTTTTACATCTATACCTGTCATTTCAAGGTGCATGGTCCACAATTCGATGAAATCATAGATATAAATAATTTTTTGATGTGGGTCGTTGATGCGATCACAAAGTCTTGTTTTTTTCATTTCAAACTTTGGTTTTTCAGGATCATCGCTCATGTCCTCTAAGGTTATTTCATCAAATTTCTTCCAAGTATCATTACTCATATAAAATGAAGCCAATTGCTTTTCGTCAAAGTTGATTGACTTCAAAATGATTTTATGTAAGTCTAAAAAAGTGGTTGTAGATTGTATTTCAATTACACGATAAATGTCTTCGTAGTCTTCAAAAGAAAGTTTGAATTTGTAAATAGATGCCATTAATAATATTGTTTCGTTTTTTGGAAGGCGAATTTCGGATAAATAAATCTTAATGCAAGAAAAAAAATGGCTAATTATTGGTTAATATTTTGTTCCTTGATTATTTAGTAATTAGTATATTTTCGCTCCCAATTATGTGGAAAAATAATGTACTTGAAACCATAGGCAATACCCCCTTGGTAAAACTAAATAAAATAGTGAAAGACCTACCTTGCACTGTTTTGGCCAAAATAGAAACTACCAATCCTGGTAATAGTATCAAGGATAGAATGGCATTGAAAATGATTGAAGATGCTGAAAAAGACGGTCGTTTGAAGCCAGGTGGAACCATTATAGAGGGTACAAGTGGCAACACAGGTATGGGATTGGCTATAGCTGCTGTTATTAAAGGATACAAGTGTATATTTACCACTACCGATAAACAAAGCAAAGAAAAAGTAGATGCCTTGAAAGCCTTTGGTGCAGAGGTAATCGTTTGTCCTACAGATGTTGAGCCCGAAGATCCACGTAGTTATTACTCGGTTTCATCAAAACTGATTGCCGAAGTACCTAATAGTTGGAAACCAAATCAGTATGATAATTTATCTAACTCTCAAGCACATTATGAGCAAACGGGTCCCGAAATTTGGGAACAAACCGAAGGTAAAATTACCCATCTTGTTGTAGGAGTAGGCACAGGTGGAACCATTTGCGGAACAGCTAAATACCTGAAAGAGAAAAACCCAAATATCAAGGCTTTGGGCATTGATACCTATGGTTCGGTGTTTAAAAAGTATAAAGAGACAGGTATTTTCGACAAAAACGAAATATATCCATACATCACCGAAGGTATTGGCGAGGACTTTCTGCCAGCCAATGTTGATTTTAGCTTAATCGACCACTTTGAAAAAGTAACCGATAAGGATGCAGCCATGATGAC
>JBBALJ010000121.1:0-8598 GCA_040403075.1 Bacteroidia bacterium | reverse complement strand
CGTGTTGCGCCCGTTACTAGAGCTGTTTTTCCTTCAAGTAATTTCATATGGTTTCGTTTGGAAACAAACATAATTGAAAAACATAGAATTAAAAATATTCAATAGGAGTAAAGGAAATTTTTTCAATGCAATTAATATGCATCTTTATTTTTCGCATTACAAATGCTAATAATAAGTAAATGCGGTTTGCAAAACCACAACAGCAACAAAGGTTTATGCTGAAGTTTTGCTGGCATTACAGCTATGAACAGCTGCAGCCAATTTAGCTATCAAGCTAGGGTCTTTTTCGATGGCATTGCCCACCACCACTACATCTGCACCTGCCTTGCAAGTAGCCATGGCTTGTTCCACAGTTCTAATGCCACCGCCTACAAATAGTGGAGAATTGATATTAGCTTTCACATTAGCAAGCATCTCGGCTGATATGGGTTGTTTAGCTCCACTGCCCGCATCCATGTATATCAATTGAAGGCCTAGCATTTCACCTGCCATGGCAGTGCATACTGCAATATTGTTTTTATCCGAAGGAATGGGTGTGGTATTACTCATATACATCACACTTGTAATATTGCCTCCATCCACTATCATGTAGCCAGTTGGGATAACCTCTATGCCTGATTTTTTTAAACCTGGGGCAGCAAGCACATGCTTTCCAATAAGTAAATCAGGGTTACGACCTGAGATCATGCTGAGAAATAAAATAGCATCGGCTTTGTCGTGGGTTTGCATCACATTGCCCGGAAAAAGCAATACAGGTATTTGGGTATTGGCTTTGATAATATCAACACAAGTATCCCAAAATCCATTGGTTATCAAGCTGCCACCTACCAAAATAAGGTCAACTCCCGAACTGTTGCATAGTGCCACAGTTGCTTCAAGGTTTTCAATACTGGCTATACTATCTGGGTCGATTAACACGGCCAATTGCTTTGTACCTTCTTGAGATTTTTGTTTAAGTGTATGTATTATCTGTTTATTCAAAACCCAACAAATAAACCCAAATTATTGCTCAGAAACAATAAGGAAAGCGACAAAGGCAAAAAACATTTTGATTTTAACAAGGGCAATCGAATATTGCAGGGTGGCAAAACTCTATTTTAAAGATCTCGTTTTTGATACAAATGCTATTCATCCAATTGCTGAAGACTGTGAATTGCAGTTGAAGCAAGCACTTGTGTTTATGAACAAATGGAAAGAACATAGCCAAAGTTTTGTTTTTTATTCTTCGGGTTCAACAGGCAAACCTAAAGAGATTATGGCAAGCCGAAAGCAAATAGAAGCAAGTGCCTCGGCTACCATACAATTTCTACAATTGAAGCAAGATGCAGAGCATGTTTTGATTTGTTTGCAAATGCATACCGTTGGTGCAGCTATTATGCTTGCCCGTGCCTTGATGTTGAACGCAGATATAACGCTTTGCGAAGCCTCATCCAATCCATTGTTGCACATTGATTCAAGTAAAATAAGTTTTGCTTCTTTTGTGCCTTTGCAAGTAGAAAGCATACTAAAAAACGAAAGCACCAAAGTGGCTTTTCAAAAAATCAATCATGTCATATTAGGCGGAGCTGCTCTTTCACATAAATTAGAAAATGAATTGGCTGCTTTCGATAACCATATTTGGCATAGCTATGGCATGACTGAAACCCTATCGCATATTGCCTTGCGCAGGGTGGGCAAGGATAAAACCTTTAGGCCCATGCCTTCGGTTGAATTGGCTTTGTCTGAGAGCTTATGTTTAAGGATAAAAGCACCTGTGAGCAATAATGAATGGATTGAAACCCATGATGTGGCTACGATTCATAAAGATGGTAGTTTTGAGATTTTTGGGCGAAGCGATTTTGTAATAAACAGCGGGGCCTATAAGATACATCCTGAGCGGGTGGAAGAAGCCATACTGAAGCATTGGCAGTTTTCATATTCTTTTTTTGTGGCTGCGGTTGAGGATAGTTTGCTAACACATGCTGCTGTGCTTGCTGTGGAGTGTGATGATGAAAGAGAGCAAGAAAAAATGGCATTGGCATTTGATAAAATAAAACTGGATTTGCAAAGCCAGATTCACAAATATGAAATTCCTAAGCGAATCGTATTTGTAGAAAAAATATTTTATACCCAAAACCTAAAATTGGATAGAATAAAATCAAATCAAGCGCTTCATAATCAGGCGTTTTAAAACTTTGTTCTGACATTCCAAAAAAACTCTTTTTTGGGAGATTCAAATTTTTATATTCGCGCTAAATTTAAACCAAACTAATATGTACTGGACACTCGAATTAGCTTCGTATTTGGACGATGCGCCATGGCCTGCTACCAAAGATGAATTGATAGATTATGCCATCCGCAGTGGTGCACCACTTGAGGTGATTGAAAATTTACAAGAAATAGAAGACGATGGTGACCCGTTTGAAGGCATTGAAGAAATTTGGCCTGATTACCCAACCAACGAAGATTATTTTTACAACGAAGACGAACTGTAATAAAAAAGGAACTCATTTGAGTTCCTTTTTTTATATGTTTATATATGAAATGGTAGTTATTTGTTTTTGAGTTTCCATAAGAACATTCTCCATTTATGGTTTACTGTATTTAGCTGCCAGTTAATATCAAATTTATCTTTTTTATAGTAGGAATATATTGGTATTGGCACCTGACAATATATCCTTGGTTCTTGTGGTTGAATATCCTTGTTGTTATCACTAATTGATGATGAACGAGGAGAATATTCTATTTCAATTATGGTTGAATTTTTTTTGGCTTTGTAAATATATAGATGCACATCATAAATATTTGGATATAAAAACTCAAGTTCATCAGTAATCTTTAATAGAGTTTTAGCTTTTTTTCTTTTGTTCTCAATTTTGCGAAGTATGTTTCGTTCAAATGAGTTAATATAGTCGTGTTTTGTTTCTAAGATAATAAAAAAGCAATTGTCTGAAATATTATTGTAAGAAGATTCACGAGCTAATTTTAATAAACTCTGAACTGCTTCCGATAATTCGGTATAAAGACTTTCTTTTTTCATCTTTTAAGGTTGAATTTAACCACTCGATAGTTTGATCAAACCTCACATATGATAACAAGAAAAGCAACTACCCAAAATTAATCTCAGTGCTATCGCCAATGTTCAGGCTTTGTTTCATGCCTATAAACAAGGCATCATTGCCAATAAGCGAATGGTCTAAGATGGCATGTTTTATTTGCGCATAAGGCCCAATGATAGATTCTTTTAAAATGGCATAATCCAATATGGCATGGTCGCCAACCGATACATTAGGTCCAATGATTGAATTTTTTATCTCGCAACCTTCGCCAATAAACACAGGTGGAATGATGATGGTGTTTTCAAATTGGTATTTAGAGGTATCGTAGTTTAAGCGATTCAGCAAAATGGAATTGGTTTCTAATAGCACTTCTTTCTTGCCGCAATCGTACCAATAATCCACATCAAAGGTTTTGAATTTAACACCTCCATTTATCATGCTCATCATGGCATCCGTTAGTGTAAACTCATTATGGGTTTTCAGTTTTTGGCTGATATTATTTTCTAGGGCTTCAAGCAGTTTTTCACTTTCTTTTATTTTATATATTCCCACCAAGGCCAAATTGGTTTTGGGTATGGTTGGTTTTTCAACCATTCGGGTAATAAAACCTTCTTTGTCGAGCTCGGCTACTCCAAATTGTCTAGGGTCTTCCACTTTTTTTACACCCAATGCCGAAGTGTCTGAATGTATAACCGATTGCAAATTTACATCCACAATGGTATCACCAAAAACCACTAATATTTCTTCGTTATTTGGAATCAAATCTTTGGCCAACCAAATGGCATGTCCCACGCCTTTTCCAGTGGTTTGAATAACAAAGGATGATTTGATGTGAGGATAATGGCCAGTGATGTACCTTTCGATTTTATCACCCATATAACCGATGATAAAAATAAAGTCGTTTATGCCAGCATCTATCAAACTCTCAACTATATGAGCCAAAATAGGTTTTCCGGCAATAGGGATTAAAGCTTTGGGCTGTGTTTGTGCGTGTGTCCTTAAACGGGTACCAATCCCTGCTACGGGAATAATTGCTTTCATTAATCTGATTTAAAAAATGAAAATCAAAAATAAGGAATTGTTTAATACATTCAAGTTATATTTTTTGTGTGAGGCATAAGGCCTTGAAAAATTCAGGTATAAGTATTTAAAGAATTAGCTTTTATTTGTAAAATCATAAAACAAAAACCACTAATCTATAAGATATGCAAAGAGATACTGCCATTTTCGATTTAATTAAAAAAGAACAGCATCGCCAAGAACATGGCATTGAACTGATAGCTTCTGAAAATTTTACCAGCCCTCAGGTTATGGAGGCTATGGGAAGTGTATTAACCAATAAGTATGCTGAAGGCCTTCCGGGCAAAAGGTATTATGGTGGCTGCGAAGTAGTGGATGAAGTTGAAAACCTAGCTATTGATAGATTAAAAGAACTTTTTGGTGCCGCTTGGGCCAATGTGCAGCCACATAGTGGTGCGCAAGCCAATGCAGCCGTAATGCTTGGATGCTTAAACCCAGGTGATAAAATTTTGGGTTTTGACTTGTCGCATGGAGGGCATTTAACTCATGGTTCTCCTGTTAATTTTTCAGGTAAATTGTACAAGCCAAGTTTTTATGGTGTAGAGCAAGAAACAGGTTTGATTAACTGGGATAAGGTGGAAGAAACGGCTAAAAGAGAAATGCCTAAATTGATTATCTGTGGTGCATCAGCCTATAGCCGCGATTGGGATTATGCCCGCTTGCGTGCCATTGCTGATTCTGTTGGCGCTTTGCTAATGGCTGATATTGCACATCCTGCAGGTTTTATTGCTACAAAATTGTTAAATAACCCAATACAGCATTGCCATATTGTAACATCAACAACCCACAAAACACTGCGTGGCCCTAGAGGTGGTATCATCATGATGGGTAAAGATTTTGAAAATCCATTTGGACAAAAAACACCGAAAGGTGAATTGAAAATGATGAGTGCAGTGCTAGATGGTGCAGTGTTTCCGGGCACACAAGGCGGTCCTTTGGAGCATGTGATTGCTGCAAAAGCAGTGGCATTCGGAGAGTGTTTAACAGATGACTATAAAGCTTACATGAAACAAGTGGGTGCCAATGCACAAGCCATGGCAAAAGCTTTTGTTGGCAGAGGTTATAAAATTATTTCAGGCGGTACAGACAACCATTTGATGTTGATAGACCTAAGAAGCAAAAACCTGTCGGGCAAATTGGCTGAAAATACTTTGATTAAAGCCGATATTACCATTAACAAAAACATGGTTCCTTTTGATGACAAGAGCCCGTTTGTAACCAGCGGAATGCGCTTAGGTACTGCGGCTATTACCACCCGTAGTATGGTTGAAAGCGATATGGAGCAAATTGCAGATTATATCGATACAGTTTTGATGAACCATGAAAACGAAAGCATCATTGCGGATGTGAGAAAGAATATTAATACTTGGATGGAGAAATTTCCATTGTATAAATAATCCCATTCTATAAAAAGATATCATTTGAAAGCTGTAAGATAGATTTCTTGCAGCTTTCATCATGTTAAACAATCCATGAAAAAAAAGCTGTTGAGTTATTTGTATCCCATTACCCAAAAGGTAGAAACCCACAACAATGGGGTAGTGGAGATTACTTATGACCAAGGCAAGAAAGTATTGGATAGCGCCAATGCTAACTACTCGTATGGTTCATTGCAAAGAATCTTGAAATTTGGATTGCAGCAAATTGACTTAGACCATACGAGACATGTATTATTATTAGGTTTGGGTGGTGGCAGTGTGATAAAAACACTGCGAAACGAGTTTAAGTACAATCATAAAATCACTGCTGTTGAGATTGATGATATTATCATTCAAATAGCATTTAAAGAGTTCAATATTAAACCCAATGAAAACCTTGAATTGGTGAATGATAACGCCCTTTTTTTTGTAAGGAAATCAAAGCAAAAATACGACCTCATTATCATCGACCTGTTTATAGATAATGCAGTTCCAAAAGATTTTTATGAGCCTGATTTTTGGAGTAATATTTATAATATAACATCTAAAGGTGGAAGTATATTGTTCAATGCATCTACCATCGAGCATGTTCAGCATGAAATCGAAAAGCTACTTCCTACACTTAACAACTTATATTTTTTGCAACAAATGAATAAGGTAGAAGGTTCAAACACACTTATTTTAGGAACAAACAAGATGTAAGGTATATTTTATATCTGTACCTTTTGAAACTCCAAAAGGTACAACCAAAAGAGTTTCGATTTTCAAGGTGCTTCCAACCCCATTCCCAGCCTCAAAAAGATTTCTCCTTGCCGCTGTATATGTTTTGCCTCTTGACAAAATCCATCACACACTGCAAAACCTATAAGGCTGCGCAGACCCTAGCTTAAAATCTTTTTGCACGCACTGCGAAAATCGACTTCGTGATTGGAATACCATGGCTAGTGACATACATAAAATCTGCCAGAAAATGTTTTTGGTTTTTTGTGGATGGTGGGTAAACGTAAGCATACTTGAGTCATGCCTTACATATTTGTTATGGTTCTTTAGCTCTTACATGACGGCTTAGTATGCGCTGCAAGAAAAAAACAAATTACATTTTCCAAGATTTTAGGTCAGTCTTGATTTTTTGGTTACTTTTTTTATCAAGAAAAAAAGTAAGCTACATCCTTGAACCAACAGCTATTTTTTTAGTATTCAAAAATCCAGCACCAGTATTTAATGAGTTATAAATAATAACCACCTGAGGCTTTTTTCAATAAGCCAATCACCACAAATTTATCAAATACTCTCTCAGTATGCGGTGCATCTTTTAATTCATCCGTAAGATCCTGACCAGCCCAGTGTTCATAATGCTTTCCGTTGCGCCACAGTCTGCTTATTCCTACATCATAAATCTGCCCTTTGTAGGCTACCCAAATTTCATCACGGTCTTGTCCATTTCTTAAGGCTAGTTGCGACTTGGTATAAAGAGGTAAATTTTCATCAATCATTTTATACCAATTTGTTTTTTACAAGGTATTCAGCAATCTGCACAGCATTGGTGGCTGCACCTTTGCGCAAATTATCCGCTACAACCCATAGGTTTAGTGTGTTTTCTTGCGATTCATCTCTACGAATTCGGCCCACAAATACATCATCTTTACCATCCGCATCCAATGGCATAGGGTAAATGAATTGAGCGATATCGTCTTTTAAAACTACTCCATTTGTTGAAGATAAGATTGAGCGAACTTCTTCTAAATCGAAATCATTTTCAAATTCAATATTGATACTTTCGCTATGTCCACCTGTTGTGGGAATGCGCACGCAAGTGGCAGATAGAGCAATGCTATCATCACGCATGATTTTTTTGGTTTCATTCACCATTTTCATTTCTTCTTTAGTGTAACCATTGTCAACAAAGACATCAATTTGAGGAATCACATTTTTATCAATTCGGTATTTATATGCCATTTCTCCAGATACACCAGCTCTTTCGTTTTCCATTTGTTGAACAGCTTTAACCCCTGTGCCAGTAACACTTTGGTATGTTGAAACAACTACTCGTTTGATTTTATATTTTAGGTGAAGAGGGTTAAGCACTAATACCATTTGAATGGTTGAGCAATTCGGGTTGGCAATTATTAAATCGTTTTTAGTAATAGCATCAGCATTTATTTCTGGAACGATTAATTTTTTATCAGTCATCATGCGCCAAGCGGATGAATTGTCAATCACAAATGTGCCTACCTCAGCAAATTTGGGAGCCCATTCTAAAGAGGTGCTTCCACCTGCTGAGAATAGCGCTATAGCTGGCTTTGCAGCGATGGCATCCATCATGCTATGAATCTTATATGACTTGCCTTTAAAAGTAATTTCTTTACCCACTGATTTCTCAGAAGCTACTGGAATCAGTTCGCTGATGGGGAAATTTCTTTCCTCCAAAACTTTTAACATGACGCTACCTACTAAACCTGTGGCACCTACTACAGCAATTTTCATAATCTTTTTTTATTTTCCGCAAATAAAACCAATGCTATGCGTTTAGTAAAATACTTTTCCGTTTTACTGATAATTTTATGCAGTAATTTTTGCCAAGCACAAATTTTGGATGATTTTGATGATGGAAATTTTACCGAAAATCCCACCTGGATAGGTGATGATAGTTTGTTTCAAGTGAATGGACTTGGACAGCTTCAAAGTAAAGGCTCAACAAAAATTGGGAAAGATATTTATTTGGCTACTCAGTCAAATTATTTGAATGGAAATGAATGGAATTTTTTAGTAAGATTTAATTTTAGTCCAAGTACACAAAATTTTTGTAGGTTTTATTTATCAAGCGATTCAAGCAATCTCAAAGCTTCGAGCAACAATGCTTATTATGTACAATTTGGAGGAATTACTGGAAACAATGATAGCATTCAACTTGTGAAACAGGTAGGAACAATTCGCTACATATTAATTGGTGGTAGGAGAGGAACGGTTTCCAAATTGAACAATTTGCTGAGACTAAAGATGCTGAGAGATAGTCTTGGTTTTTGGCAAATGTTTTCAGATACATTAGGTGCAGATGATTATGC
>JBBALJ010000120.1:0-8651 GCA_040403075.1 Bacteroidia bacterium | reverse complement strand
TTCATAACAAAAGAGGCCTATTCAAGTGAATAGGCCTCTTTGCTTAAAATTCGTTTTATGTGAATTAGAAACGACTTCCGAATTCTTTACGGTTGTTGCTTCTGCCACCACCAAAACCTCTTCCACCGCCACCGTTTTCTTCTCTAGGTTTTGCTTCGTTTACTACCAAAGTTTTTTGCATAAAATCTTGACCGTGTAACTCTGAAATAGCGCGTTTAGCGTCTTCATCGTTAGCCATTTCTACAAATCCGAATCCACGACTACGACCAGTCATTTTATCGGTAATAATTTTTAGGGAAGTGATTTCACCATACTGGCTAAAAAGACCTCTTAAATCATCTTCCGATGAGCGGAAGTTGATGTTTGCTACATAAATGTTCATGAAAATAAAATATTAATTAGTTATGTACTGATTTCGTTAATTGTCGAAAACTAATACACATCAAATGTAAAAAAAGAAATTACTAAAAAAAGAAATATTTTTTTAGCTGGAAACGAAATTTTTGAAATAAGTAGATAAAACGAGCTTGATTATACAGTAGCTGCTGCATTTCCGGCTATAAAGCCCGTAGTCCAAGCTGCTTGGAAATTAAAGCCTCCTGTGATGCCATCAATGTCCAGTATTTCGCCAGCAAAATATAGGTTTTTGCACCTTTTGCTCTGCATGTTTTTAAACTCAATGTCGTTTAGGGAAATACCTCCACAAGTAACAAATTCCTCTTTGAAGGTTGTTTTTCCTTGTACCTCATAAGTATCGTAGATAAGGTTTTGCACCAATTGTTGTATATCAATTTTTGATACATCGGCCCAACGAGAAGTTTCGTCAATGCCAGATTTAGCAAATAAATGACTTAATAGCCTAGCGGGTAATTTAAATGGAAAGTGATTGTTTACTTGCTTATGCGGATTGGCTGCTTTCACATTCATCAATTCATTTCTGCAAGCCTCATCTTTTTTATCGTTCAACCAATTTAATTGCACACTAAAATTGTATTCCTTTTCGGCTAAATATCTAGCAGCAAAGGATGATAATTTAAGCACTGCTGGTCCGCTCAAACCCCAATGGGTGATAAGTACAGGGCCATTGAATTCAAATTTGGTATCAGCTATTTTTACTTTGGTTGGGTTAAAAGAGATGCCTGTTAACTCATTTAATGCTTCGTTTGGAATGTTAAAGGTAAATAGAGAAGGAACGGGTTCGATAATTTCGTGTCCTAATTCCTTTAGCCATTGCATGCTTTCTGATTTAGGGCTTCCACCTGCTGCAACAATTAGCTTGGTGCAACTAATTCTATCTCCGTTGGCCAAGGCTAATTCAAATCCTCCTGTATAACTTGGAATGATTTTCTTAACCTCAGATTCTAATCTAATATCTATTTTAAGTTTTTTGGCTTCCTTTTCTAAGCAATCAATAATGGTTTGAGAATCATCACTTATCGGAAACATTCTTCCGTCAGCCTCTGTTTTCAATTTCACTTTTCTGTCTTGAAACCAATTAACTGTGTCTGTAGTTGTAAATCTGCTAAAAGCACTTTTTAGCTGTTTTTCGCCACGTGGGTATGATGCAGATAATTGTTTCATGTCTGAACATGCATTGGTAACATTGCACCTTCCACCCCCCGAAACTCTTACCTTTTGCAAAAGCTTGGATGTTTTTTCTAATAACACCACTTCGGCATTTTTATTTGCCGATGCAGCTTGAATGGCCGCAAAAAAACCTGCAGCCCCTCCTCCTATAACTACTATTTTCAATATGTTATTGTTTTAAAAACTGCGGCAAAGGTACGAAAATATGAATAAATTAAGAACTAAGTTAAAGCGTTGGTTTTGAGAAGTTAAAGTGCAACATTGACTTTAAATGCCAATTTTTGCATTGGATTTGTTTGATTATCTTGAAGATAGAAAAGGACTTTTTAAATCTAATTTACACATTATGCAATTCGATCAAATCAGTTATTTCTTTTACAAATTTCAATTTTGGTGAAATTTCAAACATCAACCAATGCTCATTTCTGTTGAGGTGCAAAGCTGTTTCTAAATTAGACAAAGCCTCACGAATATGTCCTAACTCATACAAATAGCAAACCAGTCTGTAGTAATATTGGTGGCAATCAGGGTCGGTTTTTACAGCCTCTTTTAAAAGATCCACTGCTTCTTCAAATTCGCCTTTGGTAAATTTGATATAACTGGCATCCAGCCATGCTTCCATCATGGTGGGGTCAATTTCAAGCAACTTTTTGTATACCTCTTCAGCATCGTCAATTTTGCCCAATCGGTATTCGCACTCACCTAGTATGAGCAAATATTCAGTGTTTTCTGGTTCAAGTAATACTGCTCTTTTAAAGTAATGAAGGGCCTCTTTGTGCTTTTCTTCTTTCTCGCAAGTTAGACCAATACCAAACCATGCCTCCGCAATATTGGGATTCAAGGCACTTGCTTTTTTGTAATACTCTTGTGCTTTATCGTTTTGATTTAGTCTTTCGTAGCATCCACCCAAGTTACAGAAAGTGATTGAATCTTCACCATCTTGCTTAATAACTTCCAAATATTCTTCAATGGCTTTATTGTATTCATCAAGCTCAACATAAGCATTAGCTTTATTAAACCTAGCTAGGATATAATCCTCATCAATGGCTAGGCAAAAATCATAAGCATCAATGGCTTTTTCATGCAGTCCTAATCTGCTGTAACTTACTCCCAAATTGTACCAAGCTGCAGTATTATAAGGGTCTATATTGATAAGAGTATTATAAAATGATAGGGATTTTTCGGTCTGTCCCAACACATCATAGCAATTGGCCGCTTCGTAATATGCTTGCTCAATTTCTGGGTTTTCGTTGATGATGATATTGAAATACTCAATGGCTTTGCCAAACATATCGCAATCTTGATATACGTATGCTATTTCAAATAGCATATCCACGCGTTCATCGGTATGTTCTAATGCTTTTGCAAAACAAATTTCGGCATCTTCAAAGTTTTGGTAATTCAGCAAGGTTTCACCCTTAAGCAAAAGTAGCTCAGGATTTGATGGTTCATATATTTCAGCTTTCTCTATTTCTTCAATGGCATCTTCAAATTTGCCTAATAGCACAAAAACCTCTGCCTTCTTAATGATAAAACCAGTATAATATGGGAAAAGTTCTTGGCCATAAGCTATAACTCCCAAGGCCTTCTTCAATTTATCTACAAAAATATAGTGCTCAATAATATCTTCAAGTGCTTCTGTATCAAAATAATCTTTTGTCTTATTTCTCAACATCCTTTCATAACGCTGCACTTGCCCTTTCACATCTTCATCTAAAAAATCTTCATCTGCCATACGCTCAAAAATATTGTTTATTCAAATTACTTTAAACTAAATCATAATACCACCATTTGTAGCACCAAATCTCTCGTCAATTTTTAAACATTCATTTAAAATCAAAGTTATTAGGGATTTACATTTTAATGTTGAAAGTAATTTTACTTTGGTTTAACAACGATTTTTGGAAAGGCTTATTGTTGTTTGGAAATATTTCAAACCAAAAAATTACGATATTGCTTCACCAAAATCTGTTTATTTCTTGCATAAATGCTGCCAATAATACGAGGCTGACAATTTTTACCTTCCTTTTGTGGCAAATACACTCTTAATTTGCATACATAAATTACATTAAAGGCATGAAAAACATTGGAATCATAATGGGCTCGGACAGCGATTTGGAGATTATGAAAGAAGCAGCAAATGTACTTGAAGAGTTTAAAGTGGATTATGAAATAACAGTAGTTTCGGCACATCGCACCCCTGAACGAATGTTTGAATATGCCAAAACGGCCAAAGAACGTGGTTTGAAAGTAATCATTGCAGGTGCGGGTGGAGCTGCTCATTTACCCGGCATGGTGGCATCCATTACAGTGCTTCCTGTAATTGGGGTGCCTGTGAAACTTAAAACCATGGATGGATTGGATTCTTTATTGTCTATTGTGCAAATGCCAGGTGGCGTACCTGTAGCTACAGTGGCCATCAATAATGCAAAAAATGCTGGTCTTTTGGCACTGCAAATACTTGCTACCAACGATGAAGAGCTTTCAAAGAAATTACAAGCGTATAAAGATAAACTAAAAACTGAGGTTGAGAAAAAAGCCCAGATAGTTGAAAAAGGTCGTTCATCCATAGGTTTTAGAAACGACTACTAGTGGCAAATTTTATATTAACTAAAGACAAAAGGGCAAGCTTGGCCATCATTTTTTTAGCCATCATTTATATGGTTGGATTGATAGGTTCGCTTAGTTTCAATCCCGATATTATTCAATTAAGTTGGCTCAATCTGCTTGTGAGTTCTATTGTTTTGTTTGCCTTCCACAAAGATAAAAACTTTTATTTTTGGTTATGGATAGCAGGGGTTTTTCAAGCGGGTTATGTACTTGAGATGTTTGGTGTAAAAACAGGCAGAATATTTGGCGAATACATTTATGGCAATAACCTTGGTTATAAATTGAATGATGTGCCTATTATTATTGGCCTCAATTGGCTTATGCTGTGCTATTGTGCCTATCATGTAGCTACAAATTTTTTAGAAAAATGGAAACCCGAAAATGAAAAAATGCTTGAATATGCAGTGGTTGCTTTGTCAGCTTTTCTCATGGTTTTTATAGACATATTCATAGAGCAGTTGGCCCCTCAACTTGATTTTTGGTATTGGAAATACCATGTACCACCCATTCAAAACTATACAGCTTGGTTTATCTTCTCATTTTGCTTTGTTTTTTTTTACCAAAAGCTAAACCTTCCAAGCAGCAATCCAATTGCTAAATGGCTTTTTGTGTTTCAACTTTTATTTTTCATAGGACTAAACTTGGCAAACTATTTTTAAAATCGATTGTTTTTTTATCATGCTAATCAATATACTCATCGTATGTTTCACCTTTGCAATCATGGAATTTGTGGCATGGTTTACCCACAAGTTTGTGATGCATGGCTTGTTATGGTATCTACACAAAGATCACCATCAAACAGAGCCAGGTTTTTTTGAGAAGAATGATAGTTTCTTCCTCATATTTGCTGTGCCAAGTGCTTATTGCTATATGACTGGCTTAATGTTTAATGATTTTAGGCTTTATGTAGGAATTGGTATTTCATTGTATGGATTGGCTTATTTCTTTATCCATGAGATTGTCATTCACCAAAGGTTTAAACTGTTTAGAAATTGGAATAACAAATACATCTTAGGAATACGTAGAGCTCATAAAATTCATCACAAACACTTAGGGAAGGAAGAAGGTGAGAATTTTGGGATGTTGATAGTTCCATTCAGGTATTTCAAACACGATCCAAAGAAAATTATTGAATGAGCTTATACGCTTACTTAATGCTCATCTCCTTTGCAGGCCCATTTTTGTTGAGCTTCGATAAAAAGGTGGCTTTTTATAAGCTTTGGAAGCCTCTTTTTGTTGGGATATTTCTGAATGCGGTTTTATTTATTCTATGGGATGCATGGTTTACCCGACAAGGCATTTGGAGTTTTAATAATGATTATGTTTGGTCATTTAGGCTTTATGATTTGCCACTTGAAGAATGGTCGTTTTTCTTAGTAGTGCCATATGCCAGTGTGTTTATTTATGAGTGTATTAAAACCTATGTAAACGTTGATTTTATTAAACCTATACATAAATACATCCAGTATTTTTTCATTGTTTTATGTTTACTTGCTAGCATCATTTATTCCGATAAAACCTACACTTTGGTGAATAGTATCATTGCCTTGCTTTTGCTTTTGATACATAGCTTTTATTTGAAGAAAACCTACATGCCCTATTTTTGGGTAGCCTATTTTATACATCTCATTCCTTTTTTTATTGTTAACGGAATACTAACAGGTATGGCCACTCCAAGTCCTGTGGTAATTTATAATAGCCATGATATTATAGGATGGAGAATATTTACCATTCCTATTGAAGACAGTGTGTATGCCTTGACCTGCTTACTTATTCCCATTAGCGTTATGGAGGCCATTTTGGAATACAAGGCTAAAAAATAATTCTTCCACTAAAGGAATTGCAAGCCAAAACTTACTTTTGCCAGCATGTCAATTCTCAATACCCTTAAGCAAAACAGCTTTCAACTCTGCGTTTCATTTTTTGTATTGAGTCTATATGTTTTGCTGAATGGCTATGACTTCAATACAGGAGATCAAGCAGAGCACCTGCCTCAGGTATACCAAATGTTTGACCCAAGTCTTTATCCTCGCGATTTCTTTTTAAGCAACTATCATGATACATTTACGGTTAGGTATTATTGGGTACAGATTGTTTATTTCCTTTCCCACCTATTTAGTGTCAGGGTTACTTGCCTTCTTTTATATTTTTTCTGTATGTATTTCACCATTTTGGCCTGGGCCAGGATTATAGAATTATTCAAAGCAGATGAAGATAAAACGGACAGCTTTAAGTTTTATGTTTTTATAGCCCTTATGCTGATTTTTATAATTGCCAATCCATTTACCTTGGGTGGTAATTATTTACTAGGGAAAATTTTTATTGGAAGTACCATAGCCGAGCTTTTTGCCAGCTGGGGTATTTATTTGTTTTTTAAAAACAAATACCCGGCATCAGCCATATTCTTTGCGCTGTCTGTTTGGTTTCAAGCCCTGGTTGGTTTGCAATTATTTTTGGTATTTGCAAGCATTTTGTTCTATACATCAGACTTTAATGATACTAAAAGAAGTATTATCCGGTTGATTACATTTTCGATTGTCTTTATCATATTCTCATTGCCTTTACTCGGACCGCTTTTATATGCGCAGAAAATAAATAATGTAGGATTAGATAGTCAATTGTTTTATGATTTGCTCTACTTCAAAAGGGCGCCTTGGCATTATGTTCCTTATACCTTTCCAACGCGAGATTATATTACATTTTTTGCTTTATTGTTTTTTGGATTGATAGCTTTATTTAGCATCAAACCAAGTAAAATGAAGACACAGATTCTATGGCTGTTCGCTATCATCTTATCTGTTTGTGTCTTTTATTTTGTAGCTTTCCAAACCCAGCATTTCATGTGGATTGGTAAACTGCAATGGTTTAAGACCACCATTTGGGTTAATGTTTTTGCATGTATGTTTATTGCTAGATTTGTAAGTGCTTATCTACCTTCATTTGAATTTAAATGGTTAGATAAATTATTGCTTGCTTCTTCCTTAGTAATAGTTGTTTTTATGTTTTATTCTGATGCTTATAGCGATTCTCCGAAATATGCTTTCTTAAATGATACCCCTAAAACAGATATTCAAAAGATGCATGCTTTCATTCATGAAAATACTCCCAAAGAAGCCCTTTTCTTAATACCCATTGATAATGAAAGCTTCACGAGCGAAGCCAAGAGGTCGGCAGTGGCTAGTTTCAAAGCGGTGGTTCACGAACCCTATTTTTTCGTGAAATGGAAAAAGGTTTTGGAGCAATTTTACCAAGTAGATTTCAACTCAAATGCCGCACCTAAAATGCAAGCCATAGAAAATTATCGTAATCATTTCGACACACTACAGATGGTAAACTATGATTACAGAATAGACAATATCAAGGAAAGCAGCATCATTCCACAACTAAAGAATAGAGTGAAAACAATTGGGGATTGGACCTTAACAAAGCTGAGATAAACTACTTCAATTTTGAGATAATTTCTTCACTCAAAGGTTTTACAGATGATGGGAAATAGGCTATCCAAGTGCCATTTTCATCAATCAAGAATTTATTAAAATTCCACTTGACACTGGCATCTGATTTATCATTTTCGCTCTTGTTGCATAGCCATTTATAGATTGGGTGTTGGTTGTTTCCTTTCACATCTATTTTTTCAGTTAAAACAAACGTTACACCATAGTTCTTTTTGCAAAATGTTTGAATTTCTTCAGCTGAACCTGATTCTTGGAAACCAAATTGATTGCAAGGAAATCCAATAATCACAAGCTTTTCCTTGTAGGTATCATACAATTTTTGCAAATCTTCGTATTGAGGGGTATAACCACATTCACTTGCCACATTCACACACAATATTTTTTTACCTTTAAAATCACTCATTTTAATGGTGCGACTTCCATCAAGGCTTTTGATGCTAAGGTTGTAAAAAGCGTTGCTACTTAGTTCGTTAACCTTTGTATTTTCTGCTACAATGGTTTTGCTAGCTCTTTTGAAACTTATGATAGCAAGTCCTGCTAAAAGGATACCTGCCACTGCTAATAGTTTTCTTTTCATAATATGTTTTATAAAGATAATAAGGCCTCTTTTACTTCTTCCATTTGCCATTGTGGTGTAGATGTGGCTCCACAAATACCTACACTGTCATTTTCATTAAACCAACTCTTTTGAAGCTCATCTTTGCTGCTGATAAAGTATGTGTTTGCATTGTGTTCTTTGCAAACATCGAATAAAACCTTTCCATTGCTAGATTTAACGCCTGCTACGAATACGATTTTATCGTATAGTTTGGCAAAATCTCTCAGTTGAATGTCTCTATTACTTACTTGTCGGCATAAAGTATCATTGAAATCTACCTCAATACCTCTGTTTTCAAGTTCAGCTTTTAAACCAAATAATTTTTTGGTGCTTTTGGTGGTTTGGCTAAATAATTTAAGGCTTTTTGGCAATTCGTATTTATCCAACTCATCAAAGGTTTC
>JBBALJ010000119.1:2945-8707 GCA_040403075.1 Bacteroidia bacterium | reverse complement strand
TAACACAATACAGGTAAATAAAATTAATATCAAAACGAGAATGATTATCACAATCTTCGTGAGTATATTTCAACATTACATTCACCCACATCAAAAATACATCTTACACACCGCTATCCCTGCCAACACACAAACCAAATCCACCAAAAGCATAATGCTTAAAGTGTAACGTGAATCTTTGATATTAACTGAACCAAAATACAAAGCCACTACATAAAAAGTGGTTTCTGCAGCTCCCTGAAACAAGCAAGATAACTGCCCTGTGAGGCTGTCAGCCCCATAGGTTTTCATGGCATCCAACATAAAACCTCGTGAGCCACCTGCACTAAATGGTCTCATAATAGCCACAGGTATGGCATTAATAATTTGCGGGTCAACCTGAAAAACAGTCAATGCTTTATTGATACCACTCATTACAATAAGCATCAAACCTGAATTACGAAAAATACTCAAGGCAACCAACATGGCCACCATATAAGGCAAAACCCTAACTCCCGTTGTAAATCCATCCTTAGCACCATTCACAAACGAATCAAAAATATTGGTTTCATTGGCCTTAAATACCTTTTCATGAAGAATGCTATACGCCACAATAGCTAGGATAATAAACAATAAAACGCCATTGCTTAGGTTACCAGTAAAATGGAATTTCTCTATGCCATTCAATTGGTTTACATAATATAAAATGAAGCCAATCAATGCACTTACAGATGTAATAAATGCAAGTATTATCCAATTCACAAGGTTGATGCGCTGTTTAATGCTTACAAAAATTAAAGCTGCAAGTGTACCAATAAAGGATGTGATGATGCATGGCAACATAATATCAGAAGGGTTTGTGGCATTCTGTGCCGCTCTATAACCAATGATGGAGGTAGGAATAAGTGTTAATCCCGCAGCATGCAAACACAAAAACATGATCTGACTATTGCTTGCCTTCTCTTTATCAGCATTCACCTCCTGCATACTTTCCATGGCTTTTAATCCGAAGGGTGTTGCTGCATTATCAAGGCCAAGAAAATTAGCTGCAAAATTCATTGTCATAAAACCATAAGCCGCATGTCCTTTGGGCAATTCGGGGAATATGCGCACAAAAAAGGGTGTTAATACTTTGGCCAATTTAGTAATGGCATTTGAATCATTTAGCAAATGAAGCAACCCACAAAAGAAGGTAAGGTAACCAATCAAGGGTAACCAAATATCCATAATGGCACTTTTGCAAGTTGGAAAAATCCCATCAGCAGATTGTTTTCCAATACAAACCTGAATGGTTCCATTGTCTAATGATTGGTACAATGTATCGTTTTGCAAATAACCTGCGGTTTTATTCGCCAATATCTTTGCATACAAGGCAGTGTCTTGGGTTTGAAAGCGCGTGGCAGGAAACTCAGCACTTACCAATGCATCATTTTGTTTACCATTCACCATTTGCGACAGGGTGTACATTTGCCCAGTAAACATCATGTAAAATATATATACAATGCTAAGGGCGATGATATAAGACCAAAATCTACTTAGTGCCATAAGAATAATTTTAAGTAGCAATTTGGAAACTTTTTGTCAAAATGCTTCAAAAGTTTTAAACATGAGAGGTGCAATCCCTTTCAGCAAATATTTGATTTTAATTATCAATCACTCAAAAGGCCTTGAAAATGCTTGTATAAAACCGCCTATCAACTATCACACAGCATCTATCAAGCAAAGCCTAACAATATCAAGTAAAATGTTATTTTCGCACACTAATTTTTAAAACAGAAAAACATACATGCAAACTTTTATTATGGTTGCCCAACTTATTACCGCACTTTCTATATTGGTGGTAATTCACGAGTTAGGACACTTTTTGGCTGCTAAATTATTCAAAATCAGAGTTGATAAATTTTACCTCTTTTTCGATTTTCTTTTCCCAATGCCCAATATGCTTAAATTCTCTTTGTTTAAAATCAAAAAAGGAGATACTGAATATGGCCTAGGATGGTTTCCAATGGGAGGTTATGTACAAATAGCTGGAATGGTTGACGAAAACATGAATACCGAACAATTGGCTCAACCTGCAGAGCCATGGGAATTCAGAAGCAAACCAGCTTGGCAACGAATGATTGTGATGCTTGGTGGTATTATTTTTAATGTGGCTTTAGGTGTTTTCATTTTTGCCATGATGAGCTATTACTATGGCGAAAGATTTACTAAAAACGAATCTATAAAAAATGGTGTAGTTGCAAGTGCATTGGCCAAAGAAGTTGGTTTTGAAACAGGCGACAAATTGGTTTCAGTAAATGGGAAACCAATTATTCATTTCGAAAAAGCATTTGGTAGCGATGAGTTATTGGGCGACAAAACAGTTTATACGGTTGACCGTAATGGCGAAAGCAAGCAAATTGAATTGCCTGCTACTTTTCTTTCAAAATTTTCCGAAAACACAAAAGCAGAGTTTTTAACTCCACGTCAAACCTTTTTCATTGCAGACTTGGTGCCTAGCGCTAATGCCGAAAAAGCAGGCCTGAAAGTGAACGATGTGATTTTAGCTGTAGACACCAACAAATTTGTATTCTTTGATGAGTTTCAACAATTGTTGCAAAACAATAAAAACACAAAAAGTATGTTTACCATTCTTCGCAATACGGATACACTAAGATTAGAAGTTGCTATAGATGAAAGTGGTAAAGTGGGCTTTAGACCTGACACCAAAGATTTTGCTTACGATACCATTCAATATGGATTTTTTGCATCATTACCTGCTGGTTGGAACAAGGCTGTTGAAACCATCAGCAGTCAAATTAAAGGTTGGGGTAAAATTTTCAATGGAGATATCGCAGTAAACAAAGCTGTTCAAGGCCCTATAGGTATTGCCAAGTTTTATGGCGGTGAGTGGATTTGGAGTAGATTTTGGTTGTTTACTGCCTTAATCTCATTAGGTTTGGCATTTGCTAATGTATTACCCATTCCTGCTTTAGATGGCGGACATGTAGTTTTGTTAATTATTGAAATGGTAACAGGCAAACCAATAAGTATTAAGATACAAGAGCGTGTTCAAACCGCAGGAATGATTATATTGTTATCTTTAATGGTGCTAATTTTTGGCAACGATATTTGGCAATTGATAAAAAAATAAATTTAATAAATAATTTTTTAGAAAAGCCTGTGAAATTGCATTCACAGGCTTTTTAATTTCCATTTTTTTATGAGTTTCTTAAGACATTATCTATGTTGCTTAAATCGGGTTATTACACAAAAGGTTTTGGAATGTTAATGTAAAAGAACACATTTGTTATTACACAACAACTTAAATATGCAAAAAATAACAATTCTATCTCTAAGCATTTTGCTACTTGCCTCATGCTCGGGTGCAAAAAAGAGCACTCCTACTGCCGCTACAACACCAACAAGTAGCATTTCAGACAAAGTAAAAGCTTGTAAAAAAAATGAAGGACTATTTACATTATTCCAAGATACTGTAAATGGAAGTGTTTATATGCTTTTGAAAAAAGAACAGCTTGAAAAAGAGTATATCTATTTTTCATATAGTGCAGATGGTGTAGTGGCAGCAGGTCATTTCAGAGGAAGTTATAGAGATAACAAAGTATTTACTATAAAAAGATATTTTGATAAAATTGAATTTATAGTTCAAAACACAGGTTACTATTTTGATAAAAGCAACCCAGTTAGCAAAGCATCAAATGCCAATATAAGCCCTGCTATTTTGGTTAATCAAAAAATCGTAGCAGAGGATGTTAAAAAAGGCGAAATATTGCTTGATGCTAGTTCAATATTCTTGAGCGAAAGCATGTCTCAAGTTAAACCTTCTCCTTTCTTCGGATTGCCTCCAGGTTTTCAAATGTTCTCTTTAGGTGGCCTCAGCCGTGAAAAAACTAAGTTTGTTAGTTTAAAAAATTATGAAAAAAACACAGATATCGTAGTAGAATATGTGTATGATAATCCTATGCCAACTGTGGGTGGTGGCAAAGAGGTAACAGATGAAAGAGCGGTTAGTATTTTCTTACAACATTCATTAATCGAAGCTCCTAAAAACAATTTCAAACCTCGTTTTGACGACCCTCGCATTGGCTATTTTAGTGAAGAAGTGGAAGATATGACAACCACAAATGCCGTTGCTTATCGTGATTTAATACACAGATGGAACTTGGTAAAAAAAGACACGAATGCCGCCATATCAGAGCCTGTAGAACCGATTGTATGGTGGATTGAAAACACCACCCCACACGAATTTAGAGCCACTATCAAAGAAGCAGGTGAAAAATGGAATTTAGCCTTTGAAAAAGCTGGTTTCAAAAATGCGGTAATTATTAAAGAACAACCTGATACCGCAACATGGGATGCAGGTGATATAAGATACAATGTGTTACGCTGGACAAGTTCTCCTCAGCCACCTTTTGGAGGATACGGACCTAGCTTTGTTGACCCTCGTACAGGACAAATATTAGGTGCAGATATCATGTTAGAATACGTTTTTGTAACAAATAGATTAAGGCAAGAAGAATTATTTGATGCCAATAGTAGTCATGGTAAACCAAACCCAATCAAATTTAATAACTACTGCGATGCAAGTAATTACTTGCACCAAACTTCATTGTTTGGTTTAAATGCACTGAAAGCCAATGATATTAGTGATGTTGAAAAACGCGATTACATTAAACAATCTTTATACTACCTGGTGCTTCACGAAATGGGACATACCATGGGTTTGAATCATAATATGAAAGCAAGTCAAATGCTTAAACCAGCATTAATACATAATAAAGAATTGACCAGAAGCATTGGTTTAACAGCATCCGTAATGGATTATCCTGCGGTTAACTTAGCATTAGATAAAAGCAAACAAGGCGATTATTTCACCACACGTCCAGGACCATATGATTTATGGGCAATCGAGTTTGGTTATTCTCAAGGATTGAATGATGATAATAAAGAAAAAGAACGAATTGAGAAAATACTTTCTCGCTCTGCGGATAGCTTGTTGATTTTTGGTAATGATGCTGATGATATGCGTTCCCCAGGTAATGGAATTGACCCTCGCATCAATGTAAATGATATGAGCGGTGATGCCATTGGATATGGTATTGACCGCATCAAATTGTCAAACCAAATATTTGGCAAAATTAAAACCAAATACAGCAAAGCAGGTCAAAGCTATCAAGAACTTCGAATGGCTTATGGCATGACCCAAAGTGAATATTTTAACCAAGTCAATGTTATTTCAAGATATATTGGTGGCGTATATGTTGATAGGAGTTTTGTGGGACAAGTAGGTGCTAGCAAACCATTAACTCCAGTAGATTATAAAGAACAAAAAAGAGCTATGGAAGCTTTGAGTAATTTTGCTTTTGCTCCTAATGCCTTCGCTGTGCAAAATGATTTATATAACTATTTGCAAACGCAACGCAGAGGTTTCAACTTTTTTGGCACCAACGAAGACCCGAAAATCCATGCTCGTGTTGTTTCTTATCAAAGTATGATTTTGTCACACTTGCTCAATACAACAACATTGAAAAGAATGACAGATACTAGGCTTTATGGAAACAAATATAGTGTTTTAGAAATGATGAACGATTTGACTAAAGCCTGTTTTGCCGCTGACGCTAGCAATCCGAACACTTTTAGACAAAATCTTCATACACTTTACACTGAAAGATTAATATCGTTATTTAAATCTGGAGCCTACGATGCTCAATCACAGGCTGCAGCCTTAGCTCAATTAAAACAAATATTGAATTTTAGCAAAACAGGAGGTAGTGAAGAAGCAA
>JBBALJ010000119.1:0-2845 GCA_040403075.1 Bacteroidia bacterium | reverse complement strand
TTGCAAGAAACCAAAATGGTAATTGAAGAAGGTTTTACCATCAAAGGGAAATCCCTAAGAGAACATTTTTAAGCCGTTAACCACCATGATGCCATTGAATATGTTGAAAGTCTTGTCAGTAGCAACTATAAACTAAGCGATACGGATATATTAACAATTCATGGTTTGGTCTTACAGAAAATTGAAAAGGAATTTGCGGGCAGATACAGAAATGCTAGTGTTAGAATATCAGGGGCAAATTTTGTTCCACCAAATGCACTCAAAGTGGATGCTTACATGACTGAGTTAATCAATTGGTTAAATGACGATAGTATTGTTATTAATTTAGTTGTTAAGGCAGCGATTTTTCATCATCGTTTTGTTTGGATTCATCCATTCTTTGATGGCAATGGAAGAACGGTTAGACTGGTATATAATTTATATTTGATGAAACTTGGTTTTCCTCCTGCCATTATTTTAAAAAACGACAGAAAAAAATATTATGATGCCCTTAACAAAGCCAATAATGGAGATTATTCTAAATTGGTGCTTTTGGTTCTACAAGCATTAGAACGCTCAGTAGATATTTACTTAAGTAATTTAAATAATACATACGATGACTATCAGCCAATATCAAGTATTGTGAGTGAGCCTGATGTGCCTTATGGCCAAGAATATGTTAGCTTACTGGCAAGGCAAGGTAAAATAGATGCATTTAAAGAAGGTAAAAACTGGTACACATCAAAAGATGCGTTAAACGATTACGTAAAAAAACGAGATCGAAATAGAGTTACAAAAGCAAAGAATTGAATTAATACTGACTGAGCCTGATTTTAAATTAATTCAAAGTTCTTCCCTTAATCGTTTTTACATTCACGTTTTCTTTATTGGCAATTTTGCGCTTAATCAAAACCCTTGCTTCCGAGGCATTTTCATCTATTTTATAAAGTTGGTTGCCATGTGTAATATTGTTAATGCCCTCAGTGTCTCTGAATGTTTTCAGTACATATATTCTGTTTTCAAAATCTCGCTAATCTTTTGCAATAAACTGGAAATAAGCCTCCGAGCCATTTTCAAAGGCTACATCTACCGTTGAATCAGTGCTTCTAACACAAACACCTGGAGTAAACTTTTTAATGTCGATTATTTGAATGGTCTTTCCTTTGTGAAGCTCAACTTTACCTGAACTAATTTTAGTTTCATCAGAAGAAATTTCTCTTCTCAATTCCATGTCTCTATCAATATAGAATTGAAGTTTCTCAATCTTAACATTTTTTACTTCCAAGTTTTTACGAAGGGCTTCATAACTGTTTTAAAAGAAGAAAGAAAAAAGAAAGCCAATTAAAAGGATGGCGTGGCAGGGCTGTCAAGTTTTCAATAAATATTATTTCGGAATATATCCATTAATCTATCTTTATTATATTTCGTAAATTTTCTTTTAATATTTTATAAATAAAATACAATTAATTGATATATATATTTATATAAATACATAAGTGTCGGAATACATATCGGAATTTTTTAACATATTGTTACGGAATACATATCGGAATTTATTATCTTTGAACAAAAAAACATGACTGAGTTTTATAAGGAGCCATCAACCATGGAGCCGTTATTTCCCGAAAACATTGCTGAATTGGAGCAATTATCCATAACACTTATTGAAAAGGCTTCTGCACTATCCAAGGCTATTCATCCTGTAACAGGCCGATCCATAGCTGATTTTTTAAGGCCAATGAATAGTTATTATACTAATTTAATAGAAGGACACGATACCCATCCTATTGATATTGAGAAGGCCTTAAAAGAAGATTTTTCTAAAGATTCGAAAAACCGTTCCTTGCAATTAGAAGCAAAAGCTCACATTAAGTTAAGCAAAGATATTTTTGATAAGTTTAACAAGGAAAAAATAAATCCTTATTCAATAGACTTTATAAAAAATGTACATAAAGAGTTTTATGATCATTTACCAGAAGAGTTTCGAATAGCTAAATCACTTACCGATAAAGATGTTGAAATAATACCTGGAGAATTAAGAACCTGCGAAGTGCAAGTTGGAAGGCATATCGCACCACATTGGGCAAGTTTGCCTTTATTTTTAGACAGATTTGAAAGCTTCTATAATCCTACATTAGGGGATAATACAAATAATAGAATACGAAGAATTATCACGATAGCCGCTTCACATCACCGATTGGCTTGGATTCACCCGTTTGCCGATGGCAATGGAAGAGTGGTTCGGTTATTCTCAGATGCTTGTTTAATAAATGAACATCTGAATGAAACCGGTTTATGGTCCATGTCAAGAGGATTGGCAAGAAACGAAAATAAATACAAGGTGTGTCTTGCAAATGCAGATTCACAAAGATGGAATGACTATGATGGAAGAGGCAATTTGTCGAATAAGGCATTATTGGCTTTTTGTAAGTTCTTTTTAGAAACAGCTATTGACCAAGTAGTATTTATGACAGGTGTATTGGATATTGACAATATGCTTAAACGGATACACAGTTTTGTTGATTTAATGGTAAGTAAAAAAGAATTGAAAACTGAAACCCGATATATTCTTGAAAATGTTTTTTTAAAAGGTGAAATAACAAAAAAAGAGGCAGAAAGGCTTACTGGCAAGTCAGATAAAACTGCCAAATTAATAGCAGAATCCCTTATCAAAAAGGATTTATTAAAACTAGACAGCAGTAATCATTTGTCACCTTATCGCGTATCCTATCCCATATCATTATCACCCATACTGTTTCCTGGATTATACCCAAGCAATAAAGAACTTGATATGTTTACCAAGATCAATGAAAATTAAAAGATTTCAATCTGAAGTATTGTTATAACCTGAGTTCGGGATAATAAA
>JBBALJ010000118.1:0-8741 GCA_040403075.1 Bacteroidia bacterium | reverse complement strand
GGGGATTTGGTTTGGATGTCTCGGCCATGTATGAAAAAAACAATTGGCGATTTGGCGGCATTGTGCGCGATGTGACTTCTACTTTCAATGCATGGTCGTATAATTTTAGCGAAGCCGACAAACAAAAATTATTGGAAAGCAACAATAAGCTACCAAGCAATAGCCTAGAAATAACCTTACCTTTGGCCACTTTTGGGGCGAGCAGAACTTTTCATGTATACAAAAAAATGATTAGCATTTTGCCTGAACTTAACTTCGATATCAATACAGACGGACAAAGAAATGTGTTGATAAGCAGCTCATGGCTCAACATAAACCCAAGAGCGGGATTGGAACTAGGGTACAAAGATTTTGTGTACTTAAGAGGTGGTTACTCAAACCTGCAACGTGTTAAAGATATTACTGGCTCTCAAAGTTTTAATGGTATGCCTTCAGTGGGTGTTGGATTGAAATTAAACAAAATCGCATTTGATTATGCTCTAGGAAATGCCTTTAACCAAGGCTTATTGGGTGCGAGCAATATCATTAGTGTTAAAATAATGATTAACAAGAAATAACATTTCTAAGTCCTAGTTACTCTCTTCTCAAGATTTTTGAGCTTGTCAGTTCTCAATAATTTCTCTAAAAATGCTATAAATCAGCTAGTACGAAAAGTGAGAAAAATGTTCTGAAAAATTCATTTATTATAATACTTTCGCCTCCTCAAATAAATTCATAAAAGATGAATATTCACGAATATCAGGCAAAACAGATTTTAAAATCATTTGGCGTGGCTGTGCAAGAAGGCATAGTAGCTACAACAGCTGATGAAGCGCATTCAGCAGCCCTAAAACTTAAAGAACAATATGGTAGCGACTTTGTGGTTGTTAAAGCACAAATTCACGCAGGTGGTCGCGGTAAAGGCAGCATCATAGGTAAAGAACAACGTGGTGTAGCTGTTGCTAAAAATGCCGATAAAGCAAAAGAAATTGCAAGTAATTTATTAGGAGGCACTTTGGTTACTATCCAAACAGGCCCTAAAGGTAAATTGGTTAGCAAAGTTTTGGTTGCCCAAGATGTTTACTATCCTGGATCAAGTGAGCCAAAAGAATATTACATGAGTGTGATGTTAGACAGAGGTCAAAGCAAAAACATCATTGTGTATAGTACTGAAGGTGGTATGGACATTGAGCATGTGGCTGAACATACGCCTCATTTAATTCACAAAGAAACCATCGATCCTAAAGTAGGTTTACAAGCTTTCCAAGCTCGTAAAATTGCTTTCAACTTAGGATGCGAAGGAGAGGCTTTCAAACAAATGGTAAAATTTGTAACTGCCCTTTATACTGCATACGACAAAGCGGATGCAGCAATGTTTGAAATCAACCCAGTTTTGAAAACCAGCGATGACAAAATCATTGCAGTTGATGGAAAAGTGGATATTGATGACAATGCGTTATACCGTCATGCCGATTACATGGCTATGAGAGATACAGCTGAAGAAGATCCAACAGAAGTAGAAGCTAAAGAATTCAACCTAAATTATGTAAAACTTGACGGAAACGTAGGTTGTATGGTGAATGGTGCGGGTTTGGCTATGGCTACCATGGATATCATCAAATTATCAGGTGGAGATCCTGCTAACTTCTTAGATGTGGGAGGAAGCGCTAATGCTACAACAGTTGAAGCTGGTTTCCGTATTATTTTAAAAGACCCGAACGTAAAAGCTATCTTGATTAACATCTTTGGTGGTATCGTTCGTTGCGATAGGGTTGCTCAAGGTGTGGTTGATGCTTACAAATCTATTGGTAACATTCCAGTACCCATTATTGTTCGTTTGCAAGGTACCAATGCCGAAGCTGCTAAAAAACTAATTGATGAAAGCGGATTGAAAGTATATTCAGCCATCGTGTTGAAAGAAGCTGCTGAATTGGTTCAAAAAGCAGTTGCAGGTAATATCTAATCATTACATTAAATTATAGTAAAGGCCAACTGAAAATTTCAGTTGGCCTTTTTTGTTAAAGATTCTATGTCCTTTGTATAATACATACTAATAATTGGTATTAAGACTAAGTATTATTTTATTTGCTGTCGAATGATGAAGTATTTAATTTTAGTCCTGACAAGTGTAATGTTTTTAAAAGGCTCTGCCCAAAACATTACTTTAAAGACTAAAGACCTTTCTCTGGAGAAAGCCTTACAGGCTTTAGAGAAACAATACAACTATACATTTGCTTACAGTTCTGACAAGATCAACCTAAACAGAATAGTCCAAGCAAACATTAGCAATTCCAATATTACTGAGGCATTGAAGGCCTTGTTTGGCTCAACTAATGTTTCGTGGCAAATCAACAATAAAAACATAGCCTTATATATTAACCCCAACGCCAAATTAAGCATCAATGGTTATATCAAAGAGCAAGGAACAGGAGAATTGCTTATAGGTGTCTTTGTTTGGGTGGATGGAAAAATCCAAACCACCTCTAATGCCTATGGCTTTTATTCTTTGTCTTTACCTACCGATACACATACCCTATCATTCTCCTATTTGGGTTTTAAAAGTAAGAGTGTAAAGGTGGAAGTAAACGAAAACCTTTTGCTGAATATTGATTTGAAATCGAACTTAGAATTAGGAGAAGTATGGGTGAATGGCAGCACACAAAATACAGCAATCAAATCATGTAATAGCATTGATATTCCTTTGATGGAGATAAACAATGTACCCATGATACTGGGCGAAAAAGACCCCGTTAAATACCTCATGCAAAGTGCAGGTGTGCAAAAAGGTGCTGAAGGCAATAGCTATATGTATGTTCGTGGTGGTGGACCAGATCAAAACCTCATCCTTATTGATGACGCTGTCATTTATAATGCCTATCATTTCTTGGGATTATCTTCCCTCGTTTCTGGAAACGAATTGCGCAATGCAGAGTTAATTAAAGGAGGTTTTTCATCAAAATTTGGGGGCCGACTTTCATCTGTATTAAACATGAGTTTAAAAGATGGCAACAAAGAAAAACTAGCAGGCGAAATATCTACGGGACTGCTGTCATCTAAGCTTTTGCTTGAAGGACCTATCATTAAAAACAAAGCCTCCTTTTTGATTTCAGGAAAACGTTCTTACATCAACCAATGGGCTAAAATTATCACAAACAACACAAATGAAGCCCTCGGATTTTATTTTTATGACTTACATGGTAAAGTTTCATTTGATCTGAATGCTAAGAATAAACTTTTCTCAAGTTTCTATTCAGGTTTGGATAATTTCAATTTCTCAGGTTCAGGGAGTGAAAACATCAATTGGGGGAACAATACTTTTTCGTTGAGATGGAACCACCAATTTTCGCCAAGGTTATTTTTAAATACAACCCTTAGCACCAGTAGTTATAGGACAGAAATTGGCTTTGGTTTTACAGGAAATTCACAAGACTCTGTCACCTCTAATTTAGTATCATCTATTTCTGACTTTGCTGTAAAAACCGACTTTGATTATTTTATGTCTGAAAACAATGTTTTTAAATTCGGTTTGGGTTTAACAAATCACTTGGTAGAACCACATGTAAATATACAAAACAAAAGAACCCAAACTTTCGAAGTGCATGGAACAGACTATCAAGCAAATGATGCCTTCAGTTATTTAGAGTGGCAAAATAAAAGCATCAAAAACTTGACATTCATAACTGGTATTAGGCTTAGTGTTTTCAATAGTAACACAAACTATTTTAGGGCAGAGCCACGAATGAATCTTAACTATACTCTTAAAAACGATTTTACACTAAATGCAAGCTATTCATTGATGAACCAATACCTTCATCTTATATCGTCCTTAAATGGCTTGGGTTTCCCTTGTGATATATGGACCATGAGCACCCAAAGCCTCTCTCCACAAAGAGCACAAATAGGAACTTTAGGTATTTGCAAAGGTAATATAGTTAGCAAACAAATTTCATTTGTGGTAGAACTTTATTATAAGTATATCGAAAACATATCTTCTTTAAAAGAAGGTGCTTCATTCCTACAAATGTTACCTTTGTTTTCACCCAATATCCAAATCAATAATGTAAATGATTTGATCACTCAAGGTTATTGCAAATCTTATGGTTTAGAACTTATGGTAAAAAAGACTGGGGCTCATTTTTCGGGTAATATTAGCTACACCTTATCGCGGAGCACCATGCAATTTGATGCAATCAATAGGGGTAACGAGTTCTTATCTAATTATGATAGAACCCATGATATTGGGGTGTATTTAAATTATAAAACCAAAAAGCATTTTACCTTTTCTTTAAATTGGATTTATGGAACTGGTTATCCAATCTCATTACCAAGTGGGGAATATGTTGCATCTCAAAATACACCACAAGGCAATATGCTAGGGCTAAGCGTATATGATTATGAACGTAAAAATAATTATAGAATGGTTTCCTATAATAGGTTAGACCTTTCTATTCAATACAGTCATACAATCTTCAAAAAAATGAACAGTAATTTTGAATTGAGCCTATATAATACCTACAACCGAGCCAATCCATTTTATTATCAAATTGCCAATAAGGACGATTCAAGCAGCAATTCAATCAGGGTTTTAAAGCAGACGAGTTTATTCCCAATTATCCCATCCATTAGTTGGTCACTCAAATTTTAATAGCATGAAAAAACTAAGTCAATACCTTTTCATTTGCCTTGTTCTTCTTTCATCATGCTCGCGTGAAGATGAGATTGATTTGCATGTGCCTTTCAAAAAAAGACTGATAGCAGAGGTTTTTATTGGCGAAGGGGATTCTGCTTTTAATGCTATTCTTACCCATACCAAACCTGTATTTGGCGAGCCAAGCAATAGCATGCCTGTTTATGTTCCTGATGCCAATGCATTTATAAGTAAAGGTGCTGAACAAATAAATCTTAACTTTAATGGTAATTTCTCTCAATACTATTCAGATGTGCTTCTCAACAAGGTAAGATCAGGTGAAAGCTATTATTTTGAGGCAACTGATGGAAATGAAAAAGTGTATGGAAGCACCACCATTCCAGAGAAACCCATCTTATCATTTACAGTAAAATTGGATAGTTCCATTAATGATGCTTATTATTATAATACTACAATCACATGTACAAATCAATCTGAAAAGCCAGACTATATAAGAGTGATGGCGCGAGTTATTTTTAGTGATTCAACATACGGAATGATGTTTGAGAACAGTTTCAATGAAATTAAACAGTTAGCAAAAAACCAAAGCATACAAAGAAAATTGTATAGCTATAAGACAAGCGAATTTGCTTTCCCAGTTCGCATCGAAATCAGCGGTATCAATTGTGATGAGGCCTATGCCAAATATTATAACAATACCACTCCTTTCAATTTTTACAATATACTTCCCATCAATGAGCCTACTATGGCTTATAGCAATATGAGCAATAAAATTGGTATCATTGCTTCTTATAGTTCTGCCCCTACCCAGGTTTTCAAATTTCAATAATTTTCAAAGCGGCATAGGGGTAAACGATTTCTAAATTGTTTTAAAGGTATGAACGAGCACCAAATTACCGAACTCATTACAAGAGTGCTTGCTAAAGAGGCCACTGCTGAAGAGCAAAACACTTTACATAATTGGATACAATCCAAGGATGAAAACAAGCTTAAATACGAAGAATTTGAACGTATTTGGAACCTTACCGACAAGGATGATACCGCATATGATGCCAACAAGGCCTGGCTTAAATTGGAATCAAAAATTAATTCCCAAAAGCCATCCATTGAAATCGGGAGGATTTTAAGAATAGCAGCAGGTTTACTTATCTTTTTTGGTATTGGGCTCATGGCTGCTAAGTATATCATGTCGACCCAATATGAAACCGCAGAAACGGCCAACAACGAAAGCAAACAAGTCATTCTACCTGATGGCTCTATTGTTTGGCTTAAGAGCAACTCAAGTATTCGATTCAAAAAAGAAGAAGATAAGCAAAGAACAGTTGATTTAAATGGCGAAGCTTTTTTTGAAGTAGTTAAAAATCCCAACAAACCATTTATCATCCTTACTGAGAATTCCATTACCAAAGTACTTGGAACCTCTTTTAACTTAATAGCCTATAAAGATTCTGCATCCGTAAAATTAAGTGTTGCAACTGGAAGGGTTTCCTTTACATCCAGCAAAAGTAAGCAAGAGCAAATAGTCGTAGCTAATGAAAGTGCCTTGATAGATGAGCAAGGCAATAACAATAAACTTGATCAATTTAACAAAAATGAAACCCTTTGGAAAGACAAAAAAATTGTGTTTGAGGACCAAGCTTTGAAAGAAGTCTTTGCTGCTATCGAGCATTATTTTGAAGTAAAGATTTCTATCAGCGACACCAACATTTACAATTGCCATTTTACGGGTGAATTTAATAACCCAAGCATCAAAGATGTATTGGATGTGATTTGCAAAACCATGCAATTTAGTTACGAGCAAAAACAAGGCAATATCATTGTTAAAGGAAAGGGCTGCGAATAATGGAGGGAAATATACAAGCCTTACACAATGACAATAGTATTCTGGAACGCTTGCGGAATGACGACAGACAAGCCCTTGAACTTTTATTCAAAACCCATTATGCCCCTTTGTGTCGTTTTGCCAAAAACATTTTAAAAGACAAAGACCAAGCAGAGGACATGGTTCAAGAAGTGTTTCTAAAAATTTGGGACAAAAGACATGAACTAAAAGTAAGTTCTTCTTTAAAGGCTTATTTATTTATGGCAGTTAAAAACCATTGCTTAAATACACTAAAACTGAATGAGCGAAAAAACTGGCTGGATGAGGACATGGAAAATGACACTTTACTTTCCAACAACGAGGTAGAATCAAAACTCAATGCCAAGCACCTGAACGAGAAAATCCAACAAGCCATTGACCTATTACCAGAAAAATGCAAACTCACTTTTCAACTTAGCCGACACGAAGAAATGAGTTATAAAGAAATCGCAGAGTTGATGAATGTTTCAGTAAAAACAGTCGAAAACCAAATGGGTAAAGCCCTTGCCTTTTTAAGGAAAAACCTATTGCCATACATTTCAATTCTGACAGTATTTTTGCGTTAGGTGCGTCTGTTCACTGATATTCGGTTCACAGCCTTTGTTATGTAGGCCTTAACGAAAATAAACATACACTCTAATATAACATATTAGGGGCGCGATTAATCGCGCCCCTAATATGTTATATTAATTAAACGGTAAACTTTTTTCAGGAGGAGTCATAAAATAACTTGAAAAATAAAAGCCCTGAAAGGGCTCAATACCTCTAGCCTTAGGTGCAGCCTGCGGCTTATTTCCAATCAAAAAAAATAAAAAATATTTTCCCTACTCATAGGGGTAGGTCTTAATTAGTTTGTCTTAGTAGTATCAAAACAATTACTAAAACAATATGAATCTAATTAAAACACTATTTTTTGGAGCCCTAGTTTCCGCATCTATTTTAAAAGCCAAAGCCCAAATTCCTAATCCATCTTTCGAACAATGGCAAACACGCAACTTAACAATTGTTCAATTTGAGGAGCCTGTTAATTGGTTAAGTAATAACATCGTTTTTGCTTTCACTAAGCCGGTGAATTTGCCTATCAAAAAAACCACTGATGCACATACAGGTTCTTATGCACTATTGCTAGAAAATATACCTGACACCAGCAGCGAAAAACAAAGTGCCATGACCATGTCGGGTACCGCAAATTACTTCACTCAAGAATATGTAACCAAGTTTAAACTAAATACAAAGCCTGCAAGTTTAGATTTATTTTACAAATACCTTCCTGTAAACAATGATTCTTTCTTTATCCAAATATCAACGTTTAAAAATGGAGATTTTGTGGGTGATGGAACATACAGCAGTAAAGCAACACAAAACACGTATGCTAAAATATCTATTCCAATTAACTACCAAGATACAAACAGTATACCAGATAGCGCAAACATTGTAATGTATGCAAGCAATTTTATGCAAGTGAGCGAAGGCACTAAGTTGTATATTGATGATTTATCATTTTCAAATGCAGTAAGTAAAGTAGAAGACATAAGTCCAATTGCCTTACCTAAATTATATCCCAATCCTACACAAAACGAATTGTACATCGAAATGGATAATATGAGTAATGCCAAAGCCAATATCATTAGCCTAAATGGAGAAACCATGATGCAAGCAGAAGTAAGCAGAAGCCATAATCATATCGACCTATCAGGCCTAAGCAATGGCATCTATGTGGTACAGTTGGTTTCCGAAGAAGGTGTTAGCAATCAAAAAATAACTGTCATAAAGTAATAGGTTGGTTAAAATGAAGTCTCGGAAGGGTGAAACATCCCTTCCTTTTCTCCTCTCTCCTACTATTTCAATATTAAGATTTGAATCAATTTCTATTTAATAAGCTTTTCTAATTATTTCGCTAACAATCAATAAAACCGAATGTCAATTGACAATAAATTAACTCATTGCTTGGGTTAGAGTTAACATCCACCAATAAGACACAAAACAATTCATCGAAACCATATATAATAATATTCAAAGAATGAAAATCATTATAAGCGTTCTTATTGCCTTGCTTATCCAATTCAGCCTTTCAGCCAAAAGTTTCGATGTTATTGGCATCGTTAAATCAAAGAAAATGGGCACAGGCATCGAAGGGGTAAGCATCTTCAACAAAAGTAATAACAAAATGAGCACCACAAAAGCCAATGGCTCTTTTAGAATTCAAGCTACTAAAAATGATAAAATAGTTTTTAGTCGGATAGGTTATCACCA
>JBBALJ010000117.1:0-8757 GCA_040403075.1 Bacteroidia bacterium | reverse complement strand
AGTGGCTGTGCTATCACATCCAACAGAATTAATTAAACCTGTTTTGGTTTTTGAACCAGCGCTTGTGAAGTTTAACCCATTCCAAGTGTATGGTAATTGACTAGGGCAAATACTAAGATTATTTGTTGAGGTACTTGTTGATTTAATGGACAAGTTTAAAGTTGCTGAACTATCACATCCAACAGAATTAATTAAACCCGTTTTGGTTTTTGAACCAGCACTTGTGAAGTTTAACCCATTCCAAGTGTATGGCAATTGACTAGGACAAATGCTAAGATTATTTGTTGAGGTACTTGTTGATTTTACGGTCAAGTTTAAAGTAGCTGAACTATCACATCCAACAGAATTAATTAAACCTGTTTTGGTTTTTGAATCAGCGCCTGTGAAGTTTAACCCATTCCAAGTGTATGGTAATTGACTAGGACAAATACTAAGATTATTTGTTGAGGTACTTGTTGATTTAATGGATAAGTTTAAAGTGGCTGAACTATCACATCCAACAGAATTAATTAAGCCTGTTTTGGTTTGGGTTCCCGCACCTGTAAATGTTAAACCATTCCATGTATAAGGTAAAGCATTTGGACAAATACTTATAGTTTTTGTGGATGTACTTGTTAATTTTATGCTTAAATTTAGAATAGCAAGACTATCGCAACCAACTGAATTGATTAAAAATATAGTATCAGTTTTTGCTGTATTGTATGTTCTGCCATTCCAAGTATAAGGCAATGCATTTGGACAGATGCTAATATTTTTTGTAGATATACTAATTGATTTTACATTTAAATTTAGGATAGCAAGACTGTCACAACCAAATGCATTGGTTAAAAATACAGTATCCGTTTTGGCAGCATTATATGTTTTACCATTCCATGTATAAGGCAATTCACTTGTGCAAATGTTTAAATTATTTGTTGTTGCACTAATTAGTTTAACTGTTAAAGTTAAAGTTGCTGAACTATCACATCCCACTGAATTGATTAAACCTGTTTTAGTTTGCGTTCCTGCTGTATTAAACGTTAGTCCATTCCATGTATAAGGCAATACATTTGGACAGACGCTAATATTTTTTGTGGATGTACTAATTGATTTTACATTTAAATTTAGGATAGCAAGACTATCACAACCAATTGCATTGGTTAAAAATAGGGTATCTGTTTTGGCGGCATTGTAAGTTCTGCCATTCCAAGTATAAGGCAGTACAGATGGACAAATACTTATAATAGAAGTTGAAGAACTTGTTTGTTTTATTGTTAGTTTTAAAATGGTGACACTATCGCAACCAACCGAATTCGTTAAATAAACCGTATCAGTTATGTTTGAATTGTATGTTCTACCATTCCAAATAAATGGTAATAAGTTAGGACAAATACTTATAATAGTTGTAGAAACACTTGTTGGTTTTGCCGTTACCAAAAATGCAGCTGTTGTATCTACATTACAAACGCCTGATATTACTTTCCTCTTAAACCACGTATTTTGAGTTAATGCACCTGAAGTGAAGTTTTGTATAGAATCATTCCCCCCAGCATTGAAAAATCCAGTTGTAGCGTTTGTTGTACTTTTTAACCATTTGTATTTGTAAGTTGTACTATTTCCACCTGTGGCTGTTGTTGCTGTTATTGTTGCAGGTACTAAACCAGCACAAATGGTTTGGGTATTACCAGTAATGGTGTTGTTTGCAATGGCTGTGTTAACCGTTATGGCAACTGCTGCCGAAGTATCTGTAAAAGTACCTGAAACCACATACCTTCTAAACCATGTGTTTTGTGTTAATACACCGGGTGAATAATTGATGGTATTGGTGGATGGAATGGATGTAAAACCGGCTGTTGCAATGGTTGTTGATCTTAACCAGGTATAAGTTTTACTGCCATTACTTCCAATTGGTGTGCTTCCTGTTAAACTTGCGGGTGCCGAACCAGCACAAATAGTTTGAGAATTTGATATGATATTATTAACAATTGAATAGTTAACTAATCGGATTCTTTGGTTACCTTGATCTGCAATGTAAATATTTCCTGAACCATCGGCAGCTACTCCCCATGGATGATATAGATTAGCAGAGGTGGCTACACTACCATCACCGCCAAAACCCCGAGTTCCATTACCAGCTACAGTATTAATAATACCATTTAAGGCGCTTACTTTTCGTATTGTGTAGTTATCATAATCTGCAATATAAATATTCCCCGAAACATCCACCGCTACTCCGTATGGAATACCTAAATTTGCCGAGGTTGCTGCACTTCCATCACCTAATGAACCATAAATTCCATTTCCGGCTACTGTGCTAATAATACCTGTAGAGGCAGTTACTTTTCGTATTCTTTTGTTACCAGCATCTGCTATGTAAATATTCCCTGAAACATCTACCGCTAATCCACTTGGATAACTTAAACTAGCCAAGGTGGCTGTGCTGCCATCTCCTGCATAAGATCCTGTTCCATTTCCGGCTACTGTCGTCATAATACCAGTGGAAGCAGTTACTTTTCGTATTCTATTGTTGCCAAAATCTGCAATGTAAATATTCCCTGAACCATCTACCACTAATCCGTTTGGTTGATTTAAACTTGCTGAAGTGGCTGCGCTGCCGTCTCCTCCGTAACCTTGTGTTCCATTTCCAGCTACCGTGCTAATAATACCTGTAGAGACTGTTATTTTTCTTATTCTGCTGTTACCAGCATCTGCTATGTAAATATTTCCTGAACCATCCACCGCTACTCCAGTTGGATTATTTAGATTAGCCGAAGTAGCGGCACTACCATCACCTCCATAAGCTTTTGTTCCATTTCCTGCTACTGTGCTAATAATACCTGTAGAGGCGCTTACTTTTCGTATTCTGTCATTACCATAATCTGCAATGTAAATATTTCCCGTACCATCTACTGCTACACCACTTGGATTATTTATACTAGCAGAGGTGGCTGCATTGCCATCTCCTCCATAAGCTCCTGTTCCATTTCCAGCTACTGTGCTAATAATTCCAGTGGAGGCGCTTACTTTTCGTATTCTATTGTTACCTTTATCTGCAATATAAATATTTCCTGAACCATCTACCGCTACTCCGTATGGATTATAGATACTAGCCGAGGTGGCTGTATTGCCGTCACCTCCATAAGCTGCTGTTCCATTTCCAGCTACTGTGCTAATAATACCAGTGGAGGCGCTTACTTTTCGTATCCTATGGTTACCACAATCTGCAATGTAAATATTTCCTGCACCATCTACACTTACTCCATTTGGATTATATAGATTAGCCGAGGCAGCAGTGCTGCCATCTCCTCCATAACCTAAAGTTCCATTTCCAGCTACTGTACTTATGATGCCTGTGGAGATTGTTACTTTTCGTATTCTGTGATTATTGTTATCTGCTATATAAATATTTCCTGAACCATCTACAGCTACTCCACTTGGATAATTTAGATTAGCCGAGGTGGCTGCGCTGCCGTCACCCCCATAAGAACCTGTTCCATTTCCTGCTACCGTGCTAATAATACCAGTGGAGACCGTTACTTTTCGTATTCTGTTATTATAAGAATCAGCTATGTAAATATTTCCTGAACCATCTACAGCTACTCCAATTGGATTATTTAACTTTGCCGATGTGGCTAAGTTACCGTCACCGCCATAACCTTGTGTTCCATATCCAGCAACGGTGCTAATAATACCAGTTGAAGCAGTTACTTTTCGTATACTATTGTTTACAGCGTCTGCTATATATACATTTCCTGAACCATCCACCGCTACTCCACATGGATTATTTAAATATACCGAGGTGGCTGCACTTCCATTACCTCCTCCTGAACCATAAATTCCATTTCCGGCTACCGTGGTAATAATATCAGTGGAGGCAGTTACTTTTCGTATTCTGTTGTTATCATAATCTGCAATATAAATATTCCCCGAACCATCTACCGCAGTACCATAAGGATTGCTAATGGAAGTATTGATTGCCAGTATCCCATCTCCTAAGCCGCCAGCTATGGTGGTAATATTTTGCGCATAAGTTGTTGCGAAGGTTAAAAGACAAATGGTAATTAAGAATAGTTTTCTCATTTTTTTGTTTTTTATATTTTTCTCAATAGATAAATTAAAAATGTATTACAAATATAAGAATCAGGTTATGTTACAAGATTATTTTTTTGTTATACCTATCTAAGCGCCATACTATGCATAGTTTGATGGCAAGCTTGCGGTTTGTAACTAAGGATTGATAAATGAAAAAGAGTCTTTGACTTGGTCTGTCAAATCATCCAAAACTAGTTATTTGAAATATGAATCAAGGTTCTTATCATTTTTTGAATGAAATGAAGTAAAAAAAGCTGCCTGATGATTGGGCAGCCTTTCATTTTATTTTGAAATGACCACTTTGTTGAGGGTCTTTTCAGCGTTTTGGTTATGCGTTTGAATAAAGTAAATGCCATTGCCAAAGGCAGATAAATCTAATTCAATATGCTTTTGATGGGTATCATTTCTATAGCTTAAAACCAATTTACCGGTTACATCAAATACCTCAACATTATCAATAGCTTGACTTGAACTGATATTTACCACGCCTGTTGTTGGGTTAGGGTAGATGATAATTTTTTTACTTGCATTTATTTCATTGATACTAGATGTAGGTGAAACATTTACTATTAATGTATTTTGAAGTCCAACACAACCTTGACTTGAAGTTTCAATAACTTTTAAGGTATCTATTCCTTCTGCAATCCATTTAATTTGGATTTGATTGGTACCTGCACCTGATTGAATGATTCCTTTTGTTATAATCCAATTGAAAGTAGAGCCTTGCGAATCGCTAACTGAATATGACATGGTATCTAATCTGAATGCATTGCTTGATCCATTAATTTTACTTATATTGGGAGAAGGGTAAACGCTTAAATTTAAAATGGCAGCACTATCGCAGCCAATTGAGTTCTTCAAATGAACTGTGTCGATTTGTGTAGTATTGTAAATTCTATTATTCCAAGTATAAGGCAATTGACTTGAACAAATACTTAAATAATTTGTAGATGTAGTTGTTAATTTTATTGCTAGAAATAGGATTCTAAGGCTATCACAACCCAATGCATTTCTTAAATTTACAGTATCCGTTTTAGCGGTATTGTGTGTTCTTCCATTCCATGTATAGGGTAATTCACTTGGGCAAATGTTTATATTGGTAATATTTATTGTAGCAGTATTTACTAAAAAACTTACCGCAATATTTTTAGAGGGTACACCTGTTGAAGAGCAAACCACATTGCCATTTAAAGAACTAGTTGCTGTCTTGCTTAAACGAATGTAAATGGTAGTAGGATTAACTGTACCTGATGTTTGAGGTAAATTTACACTGCTTGTAAAACCAAAACCCGAAGTAATAGAAACTTCAAAACCTAATGGTGATGAAACAACTAAATCAGCCGTTAATCCTGTTCCGCTTATGGTAAAACTTTGTTGAGGAGGAACTGAGCCAGAGCATGTAGTAAATGTACTTATTATACCAGTAATAAAAATTGAAGGAGAAGAAAACACCCAAGCCGCTCCTAAATTATTGTTATCATAGTCTCCGCCTACTATGGCTGTATTTCCATCTGAACTTAAGGAAACGCATGTACCTTGATAAGCTGAACCCTCCGCTTTAGTACCTACAAATTTACTGCCTTGTTGGCTCCAGATTTTTCCACTTCGGGTAAATTCCCAAACTGCTCCTTTATTATTTTTATCATAATTTCCCCCCACCATTGCTGTATTGCCATCTGCGTTAAGAGATACGGATGAGCCCTGATAAGATCGACCAATTGCCCCAGTACCAACTAATTTACTGCCTTGTTGGCTCCAAGTGCTTCCATTTCGGGTGTATACCCAAGCGGCTCCAATACCAATATTATCATAATTTCCCCCCACCATGGCTGTATTGCCATCTGCATTAAGAGATACGGATGAGCCCTGATAAGATCGACCAATTGCCCCAGTACCAACTAATTTACTGCCTTGTTGGCTCCAAATTCCCCCATTTCGGATAAATATCCATGCAGCTCCTACACTAATATTATCACCATATCCACCTACTATGGCTGTGTTTCCATCTGCACTGATGGATACAGACGAGCCTTGATTTGATTGCCCCTCAGCCTCTGTACCTACTAATTTATAACCTTTTTGGCTCCAAGTACATCCATTTCGTGTATATATCCATGCGGCTCCTACATTATTATTATCATAATTTCCACCTAAAATAGCAGTGTTCCCATCAGCGCTTATGGATACAGATGATCCTTGATTTGATGCACTTACAACTCCTGTATCTGCTAATTTATTACCTTGTTGGCTCCAAGTGCTGCCGCTTCTTATAAATATCCAAGCAGCTCCTATATAATTATCAGCAAATCCTCCCACTATGGCGGTGTTTCCATCTGCACTAATAGATACTGACGAGCCTTGCTGAGCCATACCCACAGCCCCTGTACCTTCTAATTTAATGCCTTGTTGGCTCCAGGTGTTTCCACTTCGTGTATATACCCAAGCTGCTCCTGCATAATTGTTATCACGAGGTCCCCCCACTATGGCGGTATTTCCATCTGAGCTGATGGATACGGATCTGCCTTGATAAGCTTGACCCACAGCCTCCGTACCAACTAATTTACTACCTTGTTGGTTCCAAGTGCTGCCACTTCGGGTATATACCCAAGCAGCTCCTATGCTACCATTATCACCAGGCCCAACCACCATGGCTGTGTTGCCATCTTCGCTAATAGATACGGATGAGCCATGAAAAGCTTGACCCTCAACCCCTGTACCTACTAATTTACTTCCTTGCTGACTCCATACATTCCCATTTCGTATATATACCCATGCTGCTCCTACATAATTGTTATCATAGTCTCCACCCACAATGGCTGTATTTCCATCTGAACTGATGGAAACGGATGAGCCTTGAGTAGATTTACCCATAGCCCCTGTACCAACTAATTTACTGCCTAGTTGGCTCCATGTGCTGCCGCTTCGCTCAAATACCCATACGGCTCCAGTATAACTGCTATCTCGATATCCACCAACCATGGCGGTGTTACCATCGGCACTAAGGGAAACAGATGAGCCCTGATAAGATTGACCTACAGCACCATTACCAACTAATTTACTGCCTTGTTGGCTCCAAGAACCCCCATTTCGGGTAAATACCCAAGCGGCACCTATATTACCATTATCACCATATCCACCAATAATGACGGTATTGCCATCTGCGCTAACAGATACGGAATGACCTTGATGTGTTGAACCCACGTTACCCGTACCAACTAATTTACTGCCTTGTTGGCTCCAAGTGTTTGCACTTCGGGTAAATACCCAAGTGGCTCCTATACCACCATCATCATCAAATCCACCAATTATGGCAGTGTTTCCATCTGCACTAATGGATACTGATTGACCTTGTCGGGCTTGACTCGCAGCGCCTGTGCCTACTAATTTATTGCCTTGTTGGCTCCACGTGTTTCCACTTCGGGTAAACACCCAAGCGGCTCCAATACTGTTGTTATCTTCAAATCCAGAGACAATGGCAGTGTTTCCATCTGCACTAATAGATACGGAATGGCCTTGCTGAGCTAGACCCACCGCCCCTGTACCAACTAATTTACTTCCTTGCTGGCTCCAAGTTTTTCCGCTTCGGGTATATATCCAAACGGCTCCTAAGCTGCCGTTATCACCAGGTCCGCCAACAATAAAAGTGTTTCCATCTTTACTGATAGAGGTAGACCTGCCTTGAATAGATGTACCCACTACACCTGTGCCAACTAATTTACTGCCTTGTTGGATTCTAGGAGCTACATTTGCACTTATAGTAAAAGTATCTGTTATTGTTGCATTACCAGTGGCTGTATTAATGCTTATTGCACCTGTTTTAGCACCAGGCATTACCATGGCTACTAAGTTAGTTCCTGTATTAGAAATTACAATTGCTGAAACACCACCTATAGTTAAAGATATAGGGTTGCTTAAATTATTACCCGTTAAAGTAAGAGTTGAACCAATAAATCCACTTGTTGGATTAAAGGAAGCGATTGAAGGTGCTTGTGCATTTAATTTATATAAACCCATTAGCATAAAGCCAATCAGAAACAATATTATTCTTTGAGTAAATTTTCTTTTCATATATTGCTTCAATTAAAACAAATCTAGGTAATTTAACGCTGTCCAAAAAGCTTTGTATATTATTTTATTGGTAGGGGGGATGAGATGTTTGCTCTTCAATAGAAATGAGATGAAATAAAAAAGGCTGCCCGATTATCTGGCAGCCTTTTTATTGTCTGTCATTTTAAGCGGAGTCGAAAAATAGACAGACTCTTATATTCATCATTTTCGACTCCGCTGGAACTGACAAACGATGCAATACTTTTTATTTTGAAATGACCACTTTGTTGAGCGTCTTTTCAGCGTTTTGGTTATGCGTTTGAATAAAATAAATACCATTGCTAAAGGCTGATAAATCTAATTCAATATACTTTTGATGGGTATCATTTCTATGGCTTAATACCAATTTACCTGTTACATCAAATACTTCAATATTATCAATAGCTTGGCTTGAACTAATATTTACCATGCCTGTTGTTGGGTTAGGGTAGATGGCTGTGCTTACCAATTCAGTTTCATTGATACCTGTTCCTTTGTTAATGGTTAAAGTAAATTTAGCATTGGTGCTACCTCCTGTATTGCTTCCTGTGATGGTATAAGTTGTTTGAGATGAAACCACACTTGGAATACCACTAATTA
>JBBALJ010000116.1:5424-8781 GCA_040403075.1 Bacteroidia bacterium | reverse complement strand
GTAAATTGGAATACGCACACCTACAGCCGAAATATAATTTTGTTTCTTACTTAGGTGATTTTTATGGTGATGGTTCCTTGGTAACAACAGCTAAAGATTTAGCTATTTGGAGCAATGTCTTAAAAAATTGCACTTTGTTGCCTTGCCATTTGCAAGCATTGACAATGGATTCAAGCATTTTTGTTAGGGATAATGTAAGTTATGGTTTTGGATGGTTTGTTAAAAGCACATCCGCAGGAAAATTGCTTTATCACACAGGAGGTCATCCAGGTAATGTGCATGTAATTTATCGAATTCTTGAAAAAGACATTACTTTTATTTTCTTATCAAATTCGGAAACCAATAACTTAAGGGCTATAAGAAATAGGATATTGGACTTGTTATTTTAAACACCATTAAGATGATAAATAAAGTTCACCATATTGCCATTATTTGTTCTGATTATCAAAGATCCAAGAGCTTTTATACTGAGGTGCTAGGCTTCTCAATCATTCGTGAGGTTATAGGGCTGAAAGACAATCCTACAAACTCGATTTAGCTATACATGGAGAATATGTGCTTGAATTGTTTTCCTTTCCCAATCCACCTTCACGTCCATCAAGACCAGAGGCAATGGGATTAAGGCACTTGGCATTTGAAGTAAACAATCTGGATGAAGTAGTAAATAAAATGATTGAAAAACAAATCATTCCTGAGCCCATTCGTCTTGATGAATTTACAGGAAAGCGATTCACATTTATCTCCGACCCCGATTTGCTGCCTATCGAATTTTATGAGAAGTAATTGATAAATAATCTCATAAAGTACCTGTTGACATTACTCAAGTAGTTAATTGGGTAATAATTTTATATTCGCATCAATCATGAAGAAAATACTAATAGCTAATAGAGGCGAAATTGCCCTAAGGGTAATGCGTACAGCCAAGGAAATGGGTATTAAAACGGTTGCTGTATACAGTGAAGCCGATAGGAAGGCTCTCCACGTAAGATATGCTGATGAGGCTGTTTGTATAGGTCCTCCGCCTAGCAACCAAAGTTATTTATTAGGTGATAAAATTATCGAAACTGCTTTGAGATTAGGAGCAGATGCCATTCATCCTGGCTATGGATTTTTGAGTGAAAATGCACACTTTGCTCGCAGGGTAAAGGAAGCAGGCCTAACCTTTATTGGCCCCAGTGCTGAAAGTATGGATTTGATGGGAGGAAAAATTTCAGCTAAAAATGCGGTGGCAAAATTTAATGTGCCTATGGTGCCTGGTACAAAGGAAGCAGTTAAGGATGTAGCTGAAGCCAAGGTAATTGCTGCTCAGATTGGTTATCCTGTATTAATTAAAGCAAGTGCTGGAGGGGGAGGAAAGGGAATGCGTGTGGTTGAAAAAGAAACTGAGTTTGAAGAACAAATTAAAATGGCTCAATCGGAAGCTAAATCTGCTTTTGGAGATGATGCTGTTTTTATAGAGAAATATGTGGGCTCTCCACGTCATATTGAATTTCAAATACTAGGGGATACCCATGGTAATATTGTGCATTTGTTTGAAAGAGAATGCAGTATACAACGTAGACACCAAAAGTTGGTTGAAGAAGCCCCATCGGCTTGTTTAACCGAAGAGGTTAGGGCAAGAATGGGCGAGGCCGCTGTGAATGTAGCCAAAGCCTGTAATTATGTGGGTGCTGGTACTGTTGAATTTTTAGTAGATGAAAAACTTAATTTTTATTTTCTAGAAATGAACACCCGTTTGCAAGTTGAACATCCAGTAACAGAACAAATAGTTGGACTTGATCTTGTTAAAGAGCAAATCAGAATAGCTAGAGGAGAAGCATTAGGTTATAGCCAAGAAGATTTGAAAATCCATGGACATGCCATTGAATTAAGGGTTTGTGCAGAGGATCCAGCCAATAATTTCTTGCCAGATATCGGAAGACTTCAATCTTATAAAATCCCTCAAGGCTATGGTGTGCGAGTAGATGATAGTTTTGAAGCAGGTATGGATATACCTATTCAATACGATCCAATGATTGCAAAACTTATCACTTTTGGTAAAGATAGGGAAGAGGCTATGCTTAGAATGATCAGGGCTATAGATGATTATCAATTGACTGGAATAGAAACTACTTTGCCTTTTGGTAGATTTGTGATGCAACATGAAGCATTCATTACAGCCAACTTTGATACTAAGTTTATTGAAAAATATTTCACTCCAGATTTATTAGAAAAATCTTCAGAAGGACATGCCCAAGCAGCCGTTTTTGCCTCTGGCCAGCTTTTTTATCAGAATGAAAATAAGCAAAACCATGTTAAAAATGGGGCTGAACAGAGCAATTGGTTCCTTAAAAGGAAGGGAAATTAAAACTTTCGTTGATAAACTTCTTATGTAAATAGGTAGTTTAGGGATACCAATTAGCAGTTTTTTTATGCAAGTTCAGCGTGTAAAATTATTGTACACATTTTTAGACTTGTTAACCGCGATTGTTAAAAAGCTATATATTTGAAAACACATTATTCGTTACTACAGAATAACTTGCATGAAAAATAAATTTGATATGGTGTCGCTAAATGAACTTAGTCTGAGGGGAAAAATATTATTTATTGTAATATATGCCGTGTTGTTTATTCCTTTGATGGCATTTTATACCTTTACTTGGCTTCTTGAGCCATTTCAACCAGAGCATTTTGTTGAGGTTGAAAATAATTCTACCATAAAGCATCCTTAATTATTGTTGATATTTATTATCACAATCCAAATGCTTATTAGTTAATTTTGGCATGTGGATTATTTATCAATTCTTAACCCAAGCCAACGCGAAGCTGTAGTAAACATTGAAGGTCCTGTGATGATTGTTGCAGGTGCAGGTAGCGGAAAAACAAGAGTATTAACTTATCGCATTGCCCATATTTTAGAACAAGGAAATGATGCTTTTCGAATATTATCTCTAACATTTACTAACAAAGCCGCCCGCGAAATGCGTGAACGTATTCATGCAGTGGTGGGTAATGAATCCCGTAATTTATTTATGGGGACCTTCCATAGCATATTTGCCCGCATTCTTCGAGTTGAGCACGAAAAAATAGGCTATCCTAGAAACTTTACCATTTATGATACTGATGATGCCAAAAGCCTCTTGAAAAGCATTGTAAATGAGATGAAACTGGATGATAAACTGTATAAACCTAATGTTTTACTAAACCGTATTTCAGCAGCCAAAAATGCCCTAGTAGATGCAAATGAATATTTTCACAATCCTGAGAATAATGAATACGATGCTTCTACAGGAAGACCTAAATTCAGTTTAATCTACAAAACTTACCAAGAGCGCTGTTTTAGAGCAGGTGCTATGGATTTTGATGATTTGTTAATCA
>JBBALJ010000116.1:0-5324 GCA_040403075.1 Bacteroidia bacterium | reverse complement strand
TACCAAGAGCGCTGTTTTAGAGCAGGTGCTATGGATTTTGATGATTTGTTAATCAAGACTTTTGAGTTGTTTAGAAATCATCTTGATGTTTTACATAAATACCAACATCAGTTTAAATACATCATGGTGGATGAGTTTCAGGATACCAATTTTGCCCAATACTCAATCATCAAGAAACTGGCTGCTGTTCATCAAAACATTGCAGTAGTGGGAGATGATGCCCAAAGTATCTATGCCTTCCGAGGTGCCAATATCAAAAATATATTGGGTTTCCAAAAGGATTTTCCGGATGTGAAAACCTATAAACTTGAACAAAACTATCGCAGTACACAAACCATAGTAAAAGCGGCTACTAGTATCATATTACATAACAAGGAACAGCTTAAGAAAGAGGTTTGGACGGATAATGAAAGTGGCGAAAAAATCAGAGTATTAAGGGCATTAACAGATAATGAAGAAGGCCGCATGGTAGCTCAGTCTATTTTTCAAGAAAAGATGAATAGCCGCGCTATGAATAAGGACTTTGCCTTGCTGTATCGAACCAATGCTCAGAGTCGCTCATTGGAAGAAGCTTTGCGTAAGTTAAATATTCCATATCGCATTTATGGTGGCATGAGCTTTTATCACCGTAAAGAGATAAAAGATTTATTGGGTTATTTCAGACTGACCATTAATTATAATGATGAAGAAGCGCTAAAAAGAGTGATCAATTATCCTGTAAGAGGTATTGGTAAAACTACTATGGATCGCCTTGCAGTGGTGGCCAACGAGCATCAGAAATCACTCTGGGAAATAATCGAAAACGCACAATATTACGGTATCAAATCTTCTGGGGCCTTAGAAGATTTTGTTATGATGATTAAGAGCTTTAATACCATGCTTAATAAGCCAGCTTATGATGTGGCGATGCATATTGCTAAGTCTACCGGTATTCTTAAAGCATTGTATGAAGATAAGACGGTTGAAGGCATTGCTCGATATGAAAATATTGAGGAGTTATTGAATGGTATCAAGGAGTTTAGTGAGGATGATAGTGTGGATGATGATGGGGTGCAGAAATATGGCTTACTTACTGAATTCATGCAAGATATTGCGTTGTTAACAGATGCCGATAAAAATGATGAAGCCGACAATGATAAGGTAACTTTGATGACCATTCATGCTTCAAAAGGATTGGAGTTTACTTATGTTTACATAGTTGGATTGGAAGAAAATCTTTTCCCTTCACAATTGTCACTAAACAGCAGACAGGATTTGGAAGAGGAGAGAAGGCTGTTTTATGTAGCCATAACGCGTGCCATGAAGAAATTGACACTGTCTTTTGCTAGCAGTCGATTTAAATTTGGCACCATAAGCAGCAGCGAACCAAGTAGGTTTTTGAGTGAGTTAGATCCTCAATATTTACAAATGGATAGTATTTTCACCTCAAAACAAGCCACAACAACAAGCACAGCAGGAACAGGAAAAACCATAACGGGTATTCGACAAGGAGCACCTCTCCTGGTAAAGCAAACTGCTGCTCCTGCCAGCAAGCCTGCTGCCAAGCCGATTGATCCTAATTTTGTAGGAGATGATACCAGTAATTTACAAGCTGAACAAATTGTAGAACACCAACGTTTCGGACTTGGAAAGGTGACCATGGTAGAAGGTCATGGAGACAATAAAAAGGCCCATATTGAATTTGACACTGAAGGCAAAAAGATGATAGTATTGAAATTTGCCAAACTTAAAATTAAATCATAAAACCATGAGTAAACGAGATATTGAAACTGAAGCAGATGTAGAAACTTTGGTGAATGCTTTTTATGATAGAATTCAAAAAAATGAATTGTTAGCTCCCTTTTTTACCCAAACCCATTGGGAACATCATTTGCCAAGGATGATTAGTTTTTGGAATTTTTTGTTGATAGGCAAAACGGGTTTTAGTGGTAATGTTTTTGATGCCCATGTTCAACGCCATATTAAAGAAGAGCATTTTACTGCTTGGTTATCCTTATTTGAGCAAAGTGTGGATGAACTATATGAAGGTAAAACGGCCACATTGGCTAAACAAAAGGCAACTGAATTGGGGATGATATTTAGTTGGAAGTTGAAAGAATTAGAAGGTGAATAATTATCTGTTTACAATTGTTTATGCCAATTACCTTTGATTAAATTATTAATATTAGTGCTGACAATCATATAAACCACCCCACCACCTTACAAAAACGAATGCTTATACTTATTTTATGGTAGCATACTCAAAAATATAACTTGCTTCTATGTCGATATAATTTTTAATATTTGTTATACACTTAAATTGTATATTATGAAAAAAACAACTTATATATTTGGCATTATTTCTCTTTTTACAATGCTATTTCAAAGCTGCACAAAAATATACAATTCAATAGCAGCAATAAACGAATATTATTACCTTACTGCTAGTCAACTTAACCAAACACCCTATTTTACAAACAGTAAATTTGATACTATAAGCTTTTCAAGCAACCATGGTGACACCTTAACTTTTGTCAAAACAAAAACTGATACTTCGTGGTATGGTGAAAGAGCTAATTCTAATCCAGATAATCCTAGTATGAATTATTTCCAAATCATTTCCAATAAATATAAAACTATTAAAGGAAGTGGAAGTATAGAAATACGTCATGCAAAAAAAGAAAATTCATATCAATATGTAAATATTATAGAAGTTAATTTTTTTGACTTAATATTCAATATTTATGATGATAGAATCGGGCTAAAATCTAGTCCTTTTTATATGGATAGTATTTTTTTTAATTCAAAAATGTATTATGACGTCCATTATGTCTATCATGATTTTACCTTTAATGATATTGGCAAATTATATATTAATAAGAATTTTGGAATAGTTCAAATTGAAGATAAACGAACAAATGTTTTTTGGTCACTAATAAAGTAAATATGAGAAAAATACCCGCAGTCGCTTGCGTCCCGCTAGCGAACTTATTTATTTGCCTCTGGCTGTTTTCACGATCTTGCCACCAACCCCATGCTCATAAATCACCACATTTGCTCTTGAGAAATAATTAGCTTTTAACAATTGTTTCGGTCAATAAATTTGTAAAATAAAAAATCCCGTTGAATAGCTTTCAACGGGATTTTTTGTGGAATTCATTTTTCTTATTGAGCAATAATACTGATGGCTGTTCCACCACCAGGAGCTAATTTTAAATTTAGTTTAGACTTAGAAGTTACAGTTATCTTTTCAATTTTATAGGCCTCTGGATTTTTGTCCCAACTTGCATCATCCGCATCTTTGTAAATTGTTGCTGTGTATTTTTTTCCCTTGTCTAAGAAACTAAAATCTAATGCTAATTGACGCGCATTTTCATCTGTAATAGTTCCTAAAAACCAGTTATTGCTACCTTTTGCTTTTCTAGCTATGGTAAGGAATTCTCCTGGTTCTGCATGTAATACTTTTGTGTCATCCCAATCTACAGCCACATCTTTAATAAATTGAAATGCATCAAGCTTAGCCTCATAATTTTCAGGCAAGTCAGTTGCCATTTGAATTGGGCTATATAAAGTTAAGTATAATGCTAATTGCTTTGCAAGTGTGGTGTGAACTTGCTCTTTAGCACCTGGGTAGTAACTGCTCTTTTTGATTTTGAAAATGCCAGGCGTATAATCCATTGGACCGCCCATCAAGCGAGTGAAAGGTAAAATGGTTTCATGCTCAGGAGGATTTCCTTCACTCCAAAAGTTAAACTCTTGTCCACGTGCAGCCTCTGCGGCCATAAAGTTAGGGTATGTACGGTGCAATCCAGTAGGACGAACAGGCTCATGAGCTACCACCATAATTTGGTTTTCAGATGCTTTTTTGATAGCTCTTAAATAATGGTTCACCATCCATTGACCATCATGAAACTCGCCACGAGGAATGATTTTGCCAACATAACCAGATTTCAAAGCATGACTTCCCACACTTGACATCAAACGATATGCGGTATCCATATACCTCTCGTAATTTGTAACGCTTCCACTGGTCTCATGGTGCGTAATAATGCCAACCCCTTTACTTTGAGCATAAGAATTTAACCCGCGGTAATCATAATCAGGATAGGGTGTAACAAAGTCGAAAACATCTTCTTTCCATTTACCAAACCAATCTTCCCAACCGGTATTCCAGCCTTCAACCAATACACCTCCAAATCCATTTTTTGCAGCAAAGTCGATATATTTTTTAGTGTTTTCAGTAGTTGCACCATGTTTGGTTTTGGTTCTTTGAGTACCATCTGCATTGGCATCTGTAGCTGCTTGCGTACCCGCATAATCCCAAGTTGATAGACCCAAATGCATTTCTAACCAAATACCACAATACTTCATTGGTTTGATATAGCTGGTATTAGTCAGCTTTGATGGTTCATTTAGATTTAATATGGTTTTTGAAGCAATTATATCACGAGCATCATCACTAATAATAATGGTGCGCCAAGGTGTTTGACAAGGTGTTCTTAAGTATGCTTTGTTGCCCACTGCATCGCTAGCAATGGTGGCAGTTGCCTCAAAAGTATTGACATCAAAATGCAAATCCATTGCAGGATAATTAACCAAGGCCGCTTCATGAATATTCATGTACACTTTATCTTTGGTTTTAATCATAAGCGGTGTTTGCACGAAAGCTCCTTTAATTGGGGTTGCAGTGAAAATTGCACCATCACGTTTTTTTGCCAATTTTTCAATCTCGGAAATTTGAGATGTGTTATATGTATATTCATTTGTATCAAAATCACCTGGCATCCACCATATTTTATGATCACCAGCTAAGTTGAATGTTGTTAACTCATCTGCCACTACAAAGTGCATTAAATTGGCTTGTTCAGGAAACATATACCTAAATCCAATACCATCATTGAAAACCCTGAAAATTACTTTTACTATACGTGGTTTGTCACTCTTTTCAGCTAGACTGATGATGATTTCTTTATAGTTATTAACGATGTTTTTTGTCTCGCCCCAAACAGGTTGCCAAGTATCATTATGTGCACTTGAGTCAACTTTAATGATGCTAAAATTATTCATTAAGTCTGCTTGGTCCTGAATTTTAAATCCTAATTTAGAACTTTCAATTACTTCTTTGTTTTTGTAGTGAACACCATATGTCAAAGCCCCTTTGTCGTTTAGACTTAATGCCAACGAAATTTGTTTATCTGGAGAGCTGACTTTAAAACTTTGTGCAAATGCACCAATTGAGCACGTCAACAAGAGCATGCCATACACTTTTTTCAAATTCATAAATACTTATTGTTATGAAAACGAAAGTAATAAAAAAGAAACAAATACATAGCATTGATATTTAT
>JBBALJ010000115.1:0-8909 GCA_040403075.1 Bacteroidia bacterium | reverse complement strand
CGGCTGCTATTGCTATTTCGGTGGATACTTTGATTGCAAATAATACAGCAACGGGGAACCAAACTATTTGCTATAATTCAACACCTGCATCTCTAATAGGTGCTACTCCTGCTGGAGGAAATGGTTCATCATACACATATTTATGGCAACGAAGCAGCACAAGTGCAACAGCAGGATTTGCTCCAGCTTTAAATACAAACACTTTAATTAATTACCAACCAACTGCATTGACTCAAAAAACTTGGTTTAGAAGAGTCGTTTCTTCTGGTGCTTGCGCTGCTGATACTTCGGCTGCTATTGCTATTTCGGTGGATACTTTGATTGCGAATAATACTGCAACGGGTAACCAAACTATTTGCTACAATTCAACCCCTACTTCATTAACTGGTGCTACTCCAATTGGAGGAAATGGTTCATCATACACATACTTATGGCAACGAAGCAGCACAAGTGCAACAGCAGGATTTGGTGCAGCTTTAAATACAAACACATTGATAAATTACCAACCAACCGCATTAACACAAAAAACTTGGTTTAGAAGGGTTGTTTCATCAGGTGTTTGTGCGGCTGATACTTCGGCCGCTATTGCTATTTCGGTGGATACTTTGATTGCAAATAATGCTGTAAGTGGAGTTCGCCCAATTTGTGTTAATTCAATACCAAATTTATTAATAGGTTCAACTCCAATGGGAGGAAATGGATCGAACTATACTTATTTATGGCAACGAAGCACAATTAGTGCAACTATGGGTTTTAGTGCAGCATTAAATTCAAACACTTTGGTGAATTACCAACCAACAGCGTTATCTCAGAACACTTGGTTTAGAAGAGTTGTTTCATCAGGTGCATGTGCTTCAGACACCTCAGTTGCTATTTTAGTATCAGTAGATACTTTGATTGCAAATAATACAGCAACGGGTAACCAAACTATTTGCTACAACTCAACCCCTGCTTCATTAACGGGTGCAACTCCTACTGGTGGAAACAAAACTACCTACACTTACTTATGGCAACGCAGCACAACTGTTGCAAATTCAGGATTCAGTCAAGCTTTAAATACAAACACTTTGGTAAATTACCAACCAACAGCATTAACCCAAAAAACTTGGTTTAGAAGAGTTGTTTCATCTGGTGCTTGCGCTGCTGATACTTCGGCTGCCATTGCTATTTCGGTGGATACTTTCCCAGCAAAACCAATAATTAGTAGAATAGGAATTACTGACTCTTTAAATTCTTCGGTTAATGCATTTAGCTATGCTTGGAAACTAAATGGAAATACAATTGCAAATGCTATTACTCGTAAAATAGCTGCTAAATCAAGCGGGACTTACATAGTAGAAGTTGCAAATTCAACAGGTTGCAAAACAGCATCTGATCCCTTTATTTTCGTGAAAACCAGAGTGGATAATATTGCTAATCCAATTGATGTGGCTATTTATCCAAATCCAAGTAATACTGGTTTAGTAACTTTAAAATTAAATAAAGTACAAACAAACAATCTTATACTTCGTATTTATGACATACAAGGTTCTGTTATAAAAGAAAATGAGGTTGAAGTAAATATTGGTAGTTCGGAAATACTTATAGATATGAAAAATCAACAATCAGGCATCTATTTTGTAAATATCCAACTTGACAATGAAACATTAGTAAGAAGAATCTTTTTAAATAATTAAAGTGATAAAGTATTAGTAAAAGCTGTCTCAAATTATTTTGAGACAGCTTTTTTATTTTAATAAAACCTAAACATTTTTTTATAAACCATTCTATCAACTTATTTGTTAAATACCCTTAGTATTAAATAAAATTAACGATAAAAGTGCAAAAGAATAATCTTTAAAATTAAAAACAAGGATAAAACTAAAATTGATTTGACATCCAAACTAAATAAATCAACAGAGGAATTCGGCAAAAGCTAATGTTTCAAGGAGGCTAAATCCAAAATGAATTAATAAACTCAAAATACAATTCATAAATTATTTTTATGTATAACATTGCAAAGATAAATGAAACAAAAAAAAAATTCACTCTATTTTTGAAAAAACTTATTACTCAAAACACCCTTAATAATAATAAATATTTGTTCAACTTTATTTTGGGATTAACATGAATCTAAAATTGCTACAAACTATGAAAATGATAAATATGAATAGAATTATATATTTCCTAGCTGCCTTATTTTTACTTTCATCTTGCGGTAAAATAAACAAAGAGAACCTAGTTCTTGAACCTATAACTTTATCTGCTGAAGGGCCTTATTTTGAAGGGCCTAACTCATTTCAAGGAAAGATAGGTTTAGATATAATAAAATTTCTGCAAGAAAAAGGATATAAGCAGGAGCAACTTAAAGATATAAAAATAGCAAGGGCATCTGTATTGCTTGACACATTAGCTATAAATATTCAAGACTTAACTCTACAAATAGTAAGCGAAAAGGAAAGCATGCAAAAGTTGGCTTTTATAAATCCCTTACCAAGTGGAAATCAAAATATTCAACTTTCTATAGCAAAGGAGCAAAAAGACTTGGTCCCATATTTTTCAGAAGGAGGAACCCTCATCTTAGATGCAAATTTTTTAAAAGAGATAGAACAAAATATTTATTTTACGCTGAACTTAGAACTTGAATTATCTTTAAAAAAATAAAACAATATGAAAACAATTAAAAAAGTATTTGCCACTTCACTCTTGCTATTTTTTCTAACATCTTTTTCTTCAGATGAAGGAGATCGAATAATTGGACTTTGGGAACCAAGTAATGGAAAAGCAAGAGTGAAAATAGAAAAAATTGGGTCGAAGTATTATGGAAAGATTGTATGGCTAAAAGAACCAATAGATCCTGCAACAAATGCTGCTAAATTAGATAAAAATAATCCTGATGAATCAATGCGTAATGTTCCTTTAAAGGGATATCGTATGTTAAAAGATTTTATTTACATTGAAAAAGATGAATGGAAAGAGGGAACCATTTACGATCCAGAGAGTGGAAGTTTGTATAGCTGCGTTATTAAAATGAAAGATGAAAACACCTTGGACATAAGAGGTTATATAGGAGTTAAAGCCTTGGGTCGAACGGATGTATGGAAAAGATTAATGGTAAACAAAAGATAACTCAATATTCAAACCTATGAGATATTATTTTCTTGTATTCCTTTTTTGTTTTCAGAATTCAGAATCATTTTCTCAACAAGATTCAATCGTTGAAGATTTTAGTGAATATGATAATGTAACCTATACAGATTCTAAATCTAAAGTGTTTTGCAATCCTAAAATTTTGGACCTAAGTCCACAAAGGTTTGTTTCTATGGCTTTTGATGTCCAACTTCCACATTCTATATCGGTATCAGAAATAGGAAGTTATTTACCTGATGCAAAAGAAGGAAAAATCAATGAAAAAGCTGAGTTGAATTATGTCGGAGGTCTACGATTGTTTGCAAATATTCCGGTAATTTCTAAAAATAGTATTTTGTGGCAGGTAGGTTTAAATTATTGGGATGTCAATTATCAGGTAAAAAATAGAACCTTATCGGGTTTATCAAGTAATTTAAGTATAGATGAAATTCAAAAAGGCTTAACAACAGCAGGATTGCATTCCACCCTTTACAAGCCCTTGAATGAAAAACAATTTATTTTGCTTCAAGTATCAGCTGACTTAAATGGCAATTATTCTATTGCTAATCCCCAATCCTTAAATTATCTTAGGTATTCTGCGGCTCTATTATGGGGTAAAAGACCTTCAGATAGAAAACAATGGGCAATTGGAATATCTAGAACATATAGAGTGGGCGAAATGAACTACATACCTGTTTTTATGTACAACTGGACTTCTCCGGGTAGGAAGTGGGGAACAGAAATTCTTTTTCCTGCTAGAGCGCATGTTCGAAAAAAATTCAATCCTAGCAATTTAATGCTTATTGGTTATGAATTGGAAGGTCAAACCTATCGATTAAATGGTTTGTCAGATCAAAATAGAAGCTTAGAGTTAAGAAGAGGTGAACTTAGATTGAGAACTGAATTTCAAAAGAAATTATTTGGATTTATTTGGGGCAGCTTGCAAATAGGATATCGCAACAATTACTCATATAAAGCAGATTATATTAATAATGACGGAAATGATTTTTATAGAGGTTTTTTTGGAAAACAAAACTATGCTATGATCAATAGTCTCAGTGGTGCGATGTATTTTCAAATAGGAATTCATTTAGTAAGTCCTTAAAAAAAATTAAAAACGATAAAACATAAATTAATTTTATGGATTACATTAGAAAGATAAATAAAAACTTATAATCTGTAATCCACAATTTTGCAAAGACAAATTAAATACAAACTTTATGACAAGAATAACAGTAGCAAAAGGAGACGGAATTGGTCCTGAAATAATGGACGCAACATTGGAAATAATTTTAGCTGCGGGTGCAAAACTCGAAATTGACGAAATTGAAGTAGGTGAAAAAGTATACTTAGCCGGTAATACTTCAGGAATCGCATCTGAATCATGGGAAATTATAAGACGTAATAAAATTTTCTTAAAAGCTCCTATCACCACCCCCCAAGGCGGAGGATACAAAAGCTTAAATGTTACCACTCGCAAATTTCTAGGTTTATACTCAAATGTAAGACCTTGTATGAGTTTACACCCTTTTGTAAGTACAAAACATCCTGTAATGGATATTGTGATAGTAAGAGAAAATGAAGAAGATTTATATGCAGGTATAGAACATCAGCAAACAGATGAAGTTGTACAATGCTTAAAACTGATTAGCAGACCAGGTTGCGAAAAAATAGTACGTTATGCTTTTGAATACGCTAAGCAACAAAACCGCAAAAAGGTAACTTGTTTTACTAAAGACAATATCATGAAACAAACTGATGGTTTGTTCCACCAAGTGTTTGATGAGATTGCTAAAGAATATCCTGAAATAGAAAATGAACATTGGATTATAGACATCGGAGCAGCTAAAATGGCTGATGCTCCTGAACTATTTGATGTGATTGTAATGCCAAATTTATATGGAGATGTTTTGAGTGACGTAGCCGCACAAATAACTGGTTCAGTTGGCTTAGCAGGTTCAGCAAATATAGGTGAAGAGTGTTCAATGTTTGAAGCCATACATGGTTCAGCTCCTAGAAGAGCAGGGCAAAATTTAGCCAACCCATCGGGTTTATTGCAAGGAGCTATAATGATGCTTAATCATATCGGTCAAACAGAAATAGCGGAAAAAGTTCAAAATGCTTGGCTTAAAACCTTGGAAGATGGTATTCACACTTATGATATTTTTAAAGAAGGTACAAGCAAGCAAAAGGTGGGTACAAATGAATTTGCCAAGGCAGTGATTCAGAATCTTGGGCAAAAACCAAGTATACTAAAGTCAGTTTCTTATGCCAATAACGCCGCACTGAACTTGCCCAAATACAAGCGCAAACCCGCTTCAAATAAAGAACTAGTTGGGGTAGATGTTTTTGTTCATTGGGCCGGTTCAAATCCTAATGAACTAGCAGAGAAAATAAAACAAATAGAAAGTAAGGAAATAAAACTATCCATGATTACCAACAGAGGCATTAAAGTTTGGCCTGATGGATTTAAAGAAACTTTTTGTACAGATCATTGGAGATGCCGTTTTAAACCATCTGAAAATTCGGAAATTAATAAATCAAACATCATCGAACTTTTACAAAATGCTATTTCTGAAAATATTGACACTATAAAAACAGAAAACCTTTATGCATTTGATGGCAAAGCTGGATATTCTTTGGGTCAAGGTCAATAAATAAAAAATATGAACATACAACTTATACAGGGAACATTTAGCTCTGCAGATGCTTTAGAAATTATCACACACATGATACATGTTAAAATAAAGTATCATGAGAATAAAATAAATAGTGGCAATAATGAAGAAGATATTAAAACAAGGGAAGCTAAAATAAAGCAACTTCAAAAAGAACTTTTCGAATTACGAAAAGATATCAATTCAAATATAAAAAGTGTAAAAATAGAATCATTTATTAAAATAGATTAACATTGAATTTAACTAAAGCAATAAAAAGTTTATACCTAGTAATAACAAGTCTATTTATAATCATTGCATTGATAACAAAAGATGCGGTTAATAGTCAATTATTTGCTTGTATAGGTATCATAATTGGGGCAATTGGTTCACATTATATTTCTAACCGAAATACAACCATTGAAGAAAATTAAAGGCTGTAACCAATTAGTTAGGTCAATATAATCAATCATTAGAATCTGGGAATTTTAGCGTAAATACCATAATTCTTTATTCATTTATTTAACTAAATAGGTGCTTCAAAAAAGCAAGTGAAAGTCTAATGTTCGAAGGTAGAAATTTAGTAATAGCAACTAAACACCAAAAGGAACAAGCAATTGCTCCTATCTTAGAAAAAGAATTGGGTGTCAAATGTTTTGTTGTTCAAGATTTAGATACAGATTTACTTGGCACTTTTACTGGAGAGGTAGAAAGAATAGATGACCCTATTATTACAGCAAGAAATAAATGCCTTATGGCCATGGAACAAAGCAATTGTGATTTAGCTGTTGCAAGCGAAGGATCTTTCGGACAGCATCCTACTTTTTATTTTGTGCCAGCCGATGACGAATTTTTACTCTTTATTGATAAGAAAAATAATGTAGAAATTATTGCTAGGGAATTAAGTACGTCCACCAATTTTAATGGCGCACAAATTAAAACTGAAGAAGAGTTAAAAGAATTTGCTAATCATGCAAATTTCCCTTCACATAGCTTGATTCTTAGAAAATCAAAAGATGATTTTAAAAACATTGTAAAAGGAATATGTAATGAAGAGAAACTTAAAGATATTTTTAATAATTTCATAGCCAATGAAGGAACAGCCTATATAGAAACAGATATGCGGGCTATGCATAACCCAACAAGAATGAAGGTAATTGAGGCAGCTGCTTTTAAACTGGCTAAAAAAATAAATTCCCTTTGCCCTGAATGCCAAATGCCAGGCTTTGGAATTACAGAGGCTAAATCTGGATTGCCATGCAAGGCATGCAACTATCCAACAAGAGGCATTATAAGTCACATATATACATGTCAGAAATGTTCCTACATCCAAGATGAAAAATATCCTAAAGGCAAACAAACAGAAGACCCAATGTATTGTGATATGTGTAATCCGTAATTATATAGATGAGTATAAAAAATCAAAAAACTTCATTATAAAATATAGAAAATTACCCTCATTAAATTAAAAACAAATACTCATTAAAATTTTATGAATCACCAAAAATGCATAAAATTTATTTATGTATCATATAACAAACATTAATGGCATTCTGAGCACGACAACTTCGTTATTTGCACTCGAATAACAGTTCCTAAAATATATTAATGAATCCTTTGATTAATTTATATAGGCAATTAAAGATGAAACCATTTAAGTTGAATACTTCGCTAGCAACTAGGCTTACTTTTTTTATACTTGTAATATCAATTACAAGCTTTGCTCATATTTTTAACGTACAAACAAAAAAGAATTATAATTCTACTAAACATCTGGATAATTATGTTAATAGTAGCTCCCAAATTAAAGAACAGACAGTCACTCAATCTCTCTTACTTAATAATTTCATTAAGTCTATCGAGACTGATCCTAAAATAAACTTATCTCCATTTGAAATAGAGGAAGAGGATGATTTAACCTATTCAAAAAAAAGTTTTAAGATATATCCTCAAAAAACAGCCTTCTATTTTCATCGCTTTTTAGTAGGCATGAATGTAAGTCAAAGCATTATTGACTTTTGTAGTATTTCGACCTTATCAAAAACACCTCTTTATATCTCATATCAGGTGTATAGGATTTGATGACAAAAATTATAGGAATAGCCCTATTCCAATATCAATGCTCATCTTGAAAAAGGCTCTGTAATTCTTATAAAGCCTTCTAATTATCAAACAAAAATTTACTAAAAACAATAAAATGAATAAAACAATTATGTTCATTGCCTTTTGCTGCACGCTTCATTTTGCAAGTTGCGGTTCAAAAAAAGAGGCAAAAGAAGAAGAAACAAAATACATAGTGACAAGCCCAATGAAAAAAGACACAACCATTACCCGAGAATATGTTTGTCAAATACATGCCTTTAGTCACATAGAACTGAGAGCACTTGAAAGAGGCTATTTACAAAAAATATATGTGGATGAAGGACAGTTCGTAAAAAAGGGACAGTTGATGTTTAAAATCATGCCTATGATTTATGAGGCAGAAAAGCAAAAGGCACAAGCAGAAACAGATTTCGCTCAAATTGAATATGAAAATACGAAATTACTTAGCGATAAAAATGTTGTGTCACCCAATGAATTGGCATTGGCTAAAGCCAAATTAAACAAGGCTAAAGCGGAATTATTATTGGCACAAACACATTTACAATTTACAGAAATTAAAGCCCCGTTTGATGGGATCATGGATCACTTTCAAGTGAGATTAGGAAGTTTAATTAATGAAGGGGATTTACTCACCACCTTATCAGACAATAGTGAAATGTGGGTATATTTTAATGTACCAGAAGCAGAGTATTTAAATTACAAAGCACACGCAACACCAGAGAACTTATTGAAGGTAAATTTATTAATGGCCAATAACCAAATGTTCAAACATTCAGGCATTGTAAAAACCATTGAGGCCGATTTTAATAATGAAACAGGTAACATTGCATTTAGAGCAACGTTCCCCAACCCCGAGAAACTACTAAGACATGGTGAGACAGGCAATGTTGAAATGCCCATAGAACTGAAGAATGCAATACTCATTCCACAAAAAGCAACCTTCGAAATCTTAGAAAAGAAATACGTTTTTGTGGTTGATAAAGAAAATGTAGTGCACTCAAGAGAAATTACCATTGCATCAGAAATGCCCGATTTATATGT
>JBBALJ010000114.1:0-8962 GCA_040403075.1 Bacteroidia bacterium | reverse complement strand
CAAATTCAATAAGATTGCTTACGCTAATTTTATTATCTAAAAGCAATTGCGCCAAAGCCTCTGTTTTAGCTTTTGCTTTGGTATTTTTATCGTTTAATAAAACTCCGATGTCCATAGATAAAAATGTAAAAAGTATGAAAACTATCTTCTTTTATAATTTGACTTTTGATGAAACAATCAAAACTTTCCAAGCTTAATAGCAATTTCCATTTTTAGTCTTCGGTATTTCCATAGGAGCCAATACTTTTTAGAATAATGCTCTTGCACCCTTAATTTATCTAAATAATGCTCTCTTTTAAGTGCAGTGCTCTTACTCTCATTATGAACTCGATAGCTTGCGAAATGGCTGTATAAAAACAAGAAATTACCTTGTTTAAGAAGATATAATAATAATTCGTAATCGAAGGCTAGTGGGTAGTTTTCATCAAGCACATAGGTTCTATTTATTTTACGCACATTAAAAAAGCAAGCTGGCTGAAATATAGCTGGTAACATTCCTTTTTTTAGCAAAACATCATAGTGTAGGTTTCCTCCTTTTGGTTTAGATATTTCCTTCCCTTCAGAATCAATGGTGCTGCATAAACCATAATAAACGGTATAGTCAGGATTTACATCATACGCCCTTAGCAAGGCATCAACAGCCCCTGGTTGAAGGATATCATCCGAATTTATAAAGGCTACCAAATCACCTTTGGCCATCTGAAAGGCTTTGTTTATAGCCTTAACTTGTCCACCATCGGGTTTGCTTTGCCAATAAGCTAATCTATTCTCATACTTTTTTATTATTTCAAGTGAACCATCGTTGCTACCTCCATCCATAATAATATATTCAATATTTTTATAGCTTTGGTTTAGAACTGAAAGAATAGTCTGTTCTAAATATTTGGCCTGATTGTATGAAGGAGTAATAATGGTTACAAGCATCGTGCTTTTGTTTTCCTATTTAGGCAAATATAAGTTCAAAGGTTTTATTATAACAAGCCTTTATCAGCTTTATCGGCAAGTACCTGATATTTTGGATTTAAACTTGGGTGCCAATGGTGCAAAAGTCCTTTTTCTCTGCTTCTTATCACATAGTTTCCTGCTTTGTAAAATTTCATCCAAAGGTCATCATCTTCCTTTCCCCATTTTATAAAAGATTCGTCCAATCCACCAATTTCATCAAAATATTTTCTTTTACAAGATAATATGCCTTTACCACCCCATTGCATCCATTCTCCATGGCTCCTATCAAATACATGGGGTTTGTTTTTATACAAATAAAAAACAATTGGAAACCATACCAATTTGCCTAAAGTAAACTTGTTACATTTGATAACTAAGTCAGTTGGTAATGAGAAATCTGCATCGCAAATGAACAGTATTTCATTTTTGGATTGTCTTACCGCTTTATTAAAGGTATAAGACCTAGTGAATAGGATATTTTCACTTTTAAAAACCAATTTGCCTTTCCAAATTTTTCTAACTTCAGTTTCAAAATTTGGGACATCATCACTTTGGCAATCAAACACTGACAATTCAATTAAATCCGAATGATGAACAAAATTTAGACTTGGAAGAAAGTGTTTTAAAAACAATTCACTTCTATTGTGAATACCCACACAAATGGAAATAGGTTTAGCATTAAAATAAGGTAGATACCTAATTATTAAATAGGAAAATATTCCCACCATATCCTGCCATAAACTTAAGTAGGTAAACTTCCGCTGAGGTGACTTAAAAACAAACCAAAGTGCAAATTTTATATATTGGTATATCTTGCTCAATCCAATATTATTGTACTAATCCGAAACGCAACTTCACATTGGTTAATGGGTTATTAATATCCAATTGTTTTGCAGTTTCGTCATCAATTTGAATAATTATATCATTGTTAGATGTATCCCTCAAGACACCCGTAGTAGTGAAAAATCTTCTTTTGAAATTATCATTGTTTTCAATCATAATCAAAGTCCCCACTGGAGCTGTTTTATGAAGTATACCTTTAAACTTCACATCTTCAGTGTAAAGGCACAAGCCTTGTTCGTAAATATCTTCCACTAAGGATGATTTATCATTAGCCTTAATGGTTTTTACTTGTTCTGCATTTGTACTATTTAAGGCAAAATAAGGCTTACGAGCCCTTTTAGCATTTACAATCAACTCTAGTCCTTCTCTAACCCTATAATCCCATAATCCATTCCAATTTGCAATGTCTGAAGTTGTAATATTATATTTTTTAGCAATTGACTCAATTGTTTCACCCTTCATTACAGGATGGGTAAAGTCCTCATTAGTGCTTCCTCCACCATTGGCATGCACTTCAGCTATGGCTAAAGTCTTAGCCTCTTCCTCTGCTTTCTTTTTCAACTTGGACATGTCCTCTTCAGTCAAACGAATTTTGTCACCCCATGTATAACGCGCAGAGTCATTGACTGATGAGGACGAAATGGAACTTGACCCATTGCTTGAGGCGGCTACGGATTTTATTTCTTGATTATGTTTATCAGAATTTACCTTCTTGTTTTCGGCAATCAATTTAGATAATTGATTCTCGGTAACTGGAATCTTAAGAGTTTGTTTGTTTCTAAGTTTTGCGCTTGAAAGATTATTTGCATCCTTTATCTTTTTTACCGAAACAGAATATTTATCAGCTAGCATATCTAAAGTTTCAGAAGAACTAGCTGTGGTATGAATAATGTACTTTTTGTTTTTGATAGTTTTAACAACTAATCTCTCATCATCTAAAATAAGAGGGGGAGATACAATTGGTTCTGGTGCTTTTTCCTCTTTCGCAACCAATTCCTTTACCGCAGACTTTGCTTCATTCAAAGTTTCTTTGGCAGATTCCTTTAAGTTCGAACTTTCTTCCTTTTTTGTTGTCGGTTTGGGTTCAGCAGCCTTTGGCGCATCTCCGATTAGAATTGTTTTCTCTTCAATCTCAATTTTTATAATTTGACCTCCAGAAACGTTTCCAGAAGTAATCATGTTTGTATTGGCAATCGATTTGTCTGTAGTATTAAATTTTTGCGCAATGGATTGTAAAGTCTCACCATTCCCAACCTTATAAAATATTTTTCTCAGGCCATCTTTGCTTACTTCCTTTAAAACCTTTCCTGGCATTACAGCTGGCGCTTGAACATTCGCAATTTCCGGTTTTGATTCTAGTTTTGGGCTTGGCTTGGCAATAGGTTTTATTTCAGTATTTACAATTTCTTTTTTAGTAGAAGAAGCACTTGAATTTTGCTGAGTTACCATAGGCTTGGCTTCTACGGGGGCTTTCTCTATTGGCTTTGTGGTAGGTGTTTCATTCTTTGCTATTGAGTTTGATGCCGTGAATGATGGGGTAATTGGTTTAATTTCAACATTTCCATACTTCTCGCTATTTAAAGGAATGCGCACTACCATTCCCTTTTTTACACCTTCTGTAATAAGTGGATTTGCTTCCATAATGGCCAATTCTTCTACTTGATAGTATGATGCCAAACTTTGAACAGTTTCTTTGCTAACAACCCTGTGAACGATGTATTTCTTTCCATTTTTTTGTTCTAATCTCAATGAATCTAGTGGATTGGCAAGTGCACAAAACGACACAAACATCAAACTTATAATCAAGGGAATTCTATTTTTCATATCAAGAAAGTATTTGGTAACGAAAGTAATAGACACTGTCCACAATAATTTAACTATCGATGGCAGTTTTATAGCATGTGCATGTTAATTGTACATTTTAGTGGTATTACTTCACTTTTTGTTCAACAAGTAAACTCCAAGCTTGGGCTTTGTCATTAAACATTGACTTGGTTTTTGTCCAAGTATCCTTAAACAAAGGAGAGTACCTGTATTTATTCAAATGTGCTTCACTTTGCCAATAGCTGTAAGTGCATAGTACATTAGGAAGTTGAGCATCTCTTAATAAAATCAAGCCCTCACAGCCCTCAAAAGCAGCAATCTGAGCTTTTACTGTTTCAAAAAAAGCCAAAAAATCATCTACTTTTTGGGGCTCAAAACTCATTCTAACAATTCGATTTATCATTTTTATTCATTTTACTATTTCTTTCAAGATCTATTCAATTGTCGCTTTATCAAATTCTATAATAACCTGATTGCCCAACTTGAGACCTAAGAGTGAAGCTGCCTTACCTTTATTAATGGCAATCTCTAAATAATCATTTTCATTAAACAAAATTAGCTCATCCCCTTCTGGCACATCAGAATAAGTCTTATTAATTTCAATAATTGGATGCCTAGGCGCATAGTACAATTTAAAATTTCTTCCATTTTGCACTCTTTCAAACTCAGATTTGTTAACATTTAAAAAGGCATTTTGGTAAGTATCAATAAATATGACACTGGCAATTATTTTATCATCACTTACAACAGGTTTTAATGATTGCATTTTACGATGCCCAACATTAGGCCTCAATAATGTTTCAATATTTTGTTTAGAAACTAAAGCAATTGCGACTTTAGCCCAAACATTTTTTTCTGGAAACAAATCATCCTTTACAATCAAATCATCTGCAAATTGCCAAACTGAACTAGGATTAATGTCAAAAAGTAAATCGGCAATCCCATTATCCGAGGTAATAAAATATTGACCTCCGTGTTCCAAAACCAAATACTTTTTGTATTTATGAATATTACTATCTACCGCTATAAGATGTACAGATCCTTTTGGAAAATTTTTATATGAATTTCTCACAACAAATGCCGCCTGAAGAATGTTATGAGAAGTAATATTGTGGCTTATATCCAAAATCGAAACACTCGGCAATAGATGCATAATATGCGCTTTTAATGCAGCTACATAGTGACTGTCAGAACCAAAATCGGATGTAATGCTAATTAGTGGCAATTATTAATTCTATTTTTTATAAATTCGAGCAAAAATAAACTTTAACACCATACAAAACATAATTTGAATTCACGAGAACTGTTAATCGAAGATATTGAGCCTGCCCAATTGTGGGGCTCTCATAATAAGCACCTAAAAACCTTTCAAACCCATTTTCCAAAACTTAAAATTTTAAGTCGCGGTCATAATATTTTTTTGAGTGGCGATGACACTGAAATGGATATTTTTGAAGATAAGCTTGAAAAATTTATCAAGCATTTGAACCGATTTGGAAGTATAGGTGAAGTTCAAATGCAGGCCTTATTCTCAGGAATGGCCTCTGAAACCGAATTACAGGCCACTGAAAATAATGATGTAATTCTTCATGGCAATGGAGGTAAAATCATCCGGGCCAAAACACCCAACCAGCGCAAAATGGTTGAATTACTAGCAAAAAACGACATTTTATTTGCCATTGGTCCTGCAGGTACTGGAAAAACATATACCGCAGTAGCACTTGCAGTAAAAGCATTAAAGAACAAAGAAATAAAACGCATTATTTTAGCCCGCCCTGCTGTAGAGGCTGGAGAAAGCCTAGGATTCCTGCCTGGAGATTTAAAGGAAAAAATTGACCCTTATTTACGTCCGTTATATGATGCTTTAGATGACATGATCCAACCTGAAAAGCTAAAGCAATTCATTGAAACAAGGGTTATTGAAATTGCGCCTATGGCCTTTATGCGTGGAAGGACATTAGATAACGCTTATGTTATTTTGGATGAGGCTCAAAATGCTACCGACCTTCAGCTTAAAATGTTTTTGACTCGAATGGGACCTAATGCCAAATTTATCATAACAGGAGATTTAACACAGATTGATTTACCTAAAAAACAACATTCAGGCTTGGTAAAAGCGGTAAATATTCTTGAAAACATTGATGGAATTGTCTTTCAATACCTTACCTATGAAGACGTAGTTAGACACAAATTAGTGAAAGATATTATCAAAGCCTATGATAAAAATGGATAATTAAAATCCTTTATTCTAAATACTTTTATTTAGTTAGGTGCTTTTCAATATTAAATGTTAAAATGTATAAATCAAAACTTGGTGTATATCCATTTCGCTATGGCAACAAAATCGAGTTGCTAAGAAGTGGTGATGAATATTTTTCCAAACTACTTGAGCTGATAGAAAAAGCGCAAACTGAAATTCACCTTCAAGTTTATATTTTTGAACCTGACGAAACAGGCGAAAAAGTAAGAGACTCCCTAATAATTGCAGCAAATAGAGGAGTTAAAATTTATTTGGTTTTGGATGCCTATGGAAGCAAAAACTTCAACAGGATATGGCTACAACAATTAATTAAAAATGGAATTGAAGTGTGCTTCTACTCCCCTATTAAGTTTAATAATTTTTTCAAAATGGGCCTTCGAATGCATCATAAAATTATTAGCATTGATAAAAAGTATGCCCTATTGGGAGGCATCAATATTTCGAATAATTACAGCTTCTTCGATAAGCTAACACCTTGGCTTGACTTTGCTGTAAATATTGAAGGAAACCTACTGTTAGATTTACACCAAATATGTATTCAAACTCTAAGGAAAGCTCAATCAAAAAAAACAAAAAGTAACAAGCCTACAATCATTAATGAAAAAGCAGGCAGATCAATCATTGCAAGGGTATTGCAAAACAATTGGATACAGGCAAAACTTGGGATAACTAGACAATATAAATCACAAATAAGAAACGCTGAAGAGCAAATAACCCTCGTTACAAGTTATTTTATACCTTCCCTTTCTCTTAAAAGACTGCTTAAAAAGGCAGTAAGGAGAGGTGTAAAGGTTCAGATAATTTTAGGAGCAATTTCGGACGTGGGAATAGCAAAACATGCAACAGATTATCTATTAAACGATTTATTAAAATCAGGCATTAAAGTGTATGAATGGAGGGAAAGTGTATTGCATGCAAAATTAGCTAGCATTGATAAAAATATTGTAAATATTGGCTCCTATAACCTTAATCATCTTAGCGATTTTGGAAGTATTGAATGTAATATTGAAATAATTGACGAGGCATTTTGCTTAAATACGCAGTTTCAAATAAATGAAATCATTAAAAAAGACTGTACTGAGATTACTTGTCATAGCTTAGATAAGCGAGAGAATATAATTAAGAATGTTACTAATGCGATAGGCTATTTTATCTACAGAATTATGTTAAAAATGTTGTTCTTTCTCCAAAACAAAAGAATTGGTTAAATTCCATTAAACAACTTCAATTGCCCTTTTATCTCATTATTTAGCAACATTTTAAAATTATTTTTCTAAAATATTAGTAATGATTTGTTTATTTCAGAAATATAATCATATTTGTCTTAACTAATTCTTAATAAAAATGAAAAAAACAATTATTACACTTTCTGTTTTATTTTCACTTTCCGCAGGACTTGTATCATGTTCTAAAAGTGATGGATCATCAACTAACAATAATAACAATACAACAAACCCTCCTGTAAATCCTACTATTGAATACGTTCAAGTGAACAAAGAGTTGGTAATGGACATTACAGGCACTTGGTGCCCTCCGTGCGGTTCTTATGGTATTCCTGGCTTCAACAGAGCAGTAGAAATTAGTAATAACAATATGATACCAATGAGTGTTCATTCTGGAGATGTACTTTCGTGTGCTACCGGAGATGAATTAATGAAATATGCTCCATTTACTTCAAATTCAGTTCCGCGTATAACCATGGGTAATGGTTTGCTATTCCCTGCAGGTGTTTATTCTGATACAAACGCTACAGCCGGTAAAATTATTAGCGCCTTGGTTGATTCAGCTGCTGGAGATGTAATTGTTGGAACCACCATTTCTAATTTAAAAACTGCTGATGCAAAATTAACTTTTGATGTTAACTCTAAGTTTTTCTTAGATACTAAAGGTGACTATTACATGGCTGTTTACATTTTAGAAGACGGAATTGTTTCACCACAAAACAAAGCCGATGGTACTATCAAAAAAGATCAAGTTCACAACCATGTATTGCGTGGTAGTGCAAGCAAAACCTTTGGTGATTCATTGGCTACTGGATCTATTACGGCTAAAAAAGAAATTAAGAAAAGCTATTCAGTTACCATTCCAACTGCATGGAAAGCTGCAAATCTGCAAGTAGCTGCTGTAGTTTGGAGCAAAGTAGGCACAAAATACTACTTCGTAAACGGAAACACTACTTATAAATAGGACTTATCCAATTAAAATAAAAAAAGCCTTGAACAAATGTTCAAGGCTTTTTTTATGGAAAGAAAATTCTAGTTTTAGATAGTAAACCCCAAGCTTGGACTAAATAGTTAAATATCACAATTCATTTATCATCTTAAGTCGCAGAAATTAGGCGCTCGATGACGCTGCGCTATAACACCGACCTCATTCAAATAATAATGATGAAATATCATGCAAAACTTTTAGTGAAGAATTATTTTACCCTTTTGACTTTCTTTAATCTCTTTGGATTTTGTTTGGTATGAAATAAACTAAGTATTTCTATTTTACTCTTTTTAATTTTATAAACTATCAAGTAGTTTTCCCAAATAACATTTCTGTTTGATTTGTTTTTGGTTGTATGAAATCTGCATTCCGGATGACTTAAATAATGTGGTAATATTCTTTCAACTGCTTGAAAGAAGGAATCATAAAACGTGTCAGCATACTTTTCTGAATACTCTGTATAAAAATAATTATATTCTTCTTTAAGTTGCTGTAAAGCGTATTCTTTTATTTCGATTTCAATTCCTTCTTCCATGTGTCTCTTACATTTTTAGCTTTTGCTAACGGAATCGACTTTGAGTTCTCTGCTTCTTTAACAATATCCTTCCACTCTTTCATTGTATCATGTTTTTCAATTTCAATAAAATCAATATTTTTTAGAAACTGAAGCAATGACTTGGCTTTACTTGTATTGTTGATTTTTAATAAATAATCCATTTCTACAAAAATTTACTGCACCAAATTTACGTATTATGAATAAAGATTTGTAGTGCATAAAAAAATATTTTAAGCGATTGCATATATTATAGTCTAAGACCACTGCCATTCGGGATTTGCAATCATAAGTGTTCGAAACCTTAAGTATCATTAAAAATATGC
>JBBALJ010000113.1:0-9173 GCA_040403075.1 Bacteroidia bacterium | reverse complement strand
GTAGCCTCAGCGAGAATCGAACTCACATCAAATGTTTAGGAAACATCTATTCTATCCATTGAACTATGAGGCCATAAGATATCCGACAAAAAACTGAAAACAAGTGTTTTAGCTTTTAGGCTAAACTTGATTTACTTATATTTATCTATCTTTTTACAAAATTCAGATGCCAAAAGTAAGCAATTTGCATCCATCTATCCAAAAAATATAACTTGTTCTCTTTCTAATTATTTTGATTGAAGTTGAATAGAATTTATTTTTTAGGCATTATTATATTTGAATTGATAAGTATACTGCAAATGAAACAAGTCCCGTTAACTTTAGTACTCATTTTGACATTTGTGACTATTACTGCCCAAGAGATATTTACGATTGAATAGGCCAATCAGGCGGATGTGAAGGTCTTTATTGTCAAATATGAGAACCCAGCAGATTTGAAAATAAATTTTGTTACATCAGGAAATTTAGCGTTTTGGATTTCCCAGTCGAGAAAAGCTCTCATATATTAATTAATGTATATCCTTAGCTTCAGACCTGGTCCTATTTTTTTTTGGCCCCCTTTTTAAAGATTCGTTTTTTTACAATTAGTAGATTACTTTAGCCTTAAGTTTCAGTTCTTTTATGATAGTTTTAATTAGTGATATAAATCTGGTTCTAAAAAATATATTTGAAGTGGAGAAATATCATTTTGATTTACATTATTTGGATGTTAATTGGCATATGAATTTTGAATCAAAATGAAGACTTTTTTGAAGGCTAAATTGCAATGAAAAGAGAAGAGATAGATTTTATAATATTAGGAGCTACTAGATGGGATTTTAAACTGTCTTCTTCTACCTTCTCCATTGCCAAAACATTAGCCAAAAAGAACAGGGTTTTTTATATTGAGCGACCCTTCTCTCTTAAAGATGTGATTACACATTGGAACAATCCACAGTTTGATTACAGAAAGAAGGCTGTTTTATTTGGCCAAAATACCTACAAAAAAAATGATTTTGAACATGGGTCTTTGGTTTCAGTTACGCCAAAGTTCATCTTTCCTATTAACTTTCTAGATTCTGGTTTTTTGTATGATTCTGTAGCTTCATATAACAATAGAATACTAGGTGATTCTGTAAAAAAAATTATTAAAGACTATGGGGTTAAAAATTACATTTATTTAAATTCATTTTATCCATACCAGTTAAGGAAAATACCTGAAAGTATACTTCAGCCGCTTTTATCGATCTATAGAAGTGTGGATGATATTAGCCAAGAGAACTATATCGCCCGTCATGGGGTTGATGCTGAGAAGCAATCGGTGAAGGATTTTGATATTGTTACTGCTTCGTCTTCTGAGTTGTGTAATAAGCTTAGTAACTATTGTAAAGATATACACTTGATACCTAATGCAGGTGAGTTTGAATTGTTTCACTCTGCTTTGCTTGATGATTTTGAGAAGCCTGATGAAATGAAAAGTTTGAAGGGCAAAACAGTCATTTTTATTGGTAATCTAAATGATTTGAGAGCCGATTTTCATCTCTTGGTATCATGTGTTACACAATACCCCGATGTTAATTTTATTATAGTTGGGCCTTATGATAAAGTAGACTACAAGAAATTTAGATTGGATCAATACGAGAACTTAATTTTTACCAAAGAAAAGGACTTTCATGAACTGCCACATTATTTAAAATACAGCGATGTTGCCATCATACCATTTTTAAAGAATAAACTCACCAAAAGTATTTATCCCTTAAAAGTAAACGAATACTTAGGTGCCGGAATGCCTGTGGTTTCAACCAATTTTTCAAATGACGTGGAATCATTTAAAGACCTTATTTACCTAGCAGATACAGAAGATGAGTTTGTGAAACTTTTAGGAGTGGCTTTGGCCGAACCAAAGGAACATAAACTAGATGAGCGTGTTCAATTTGCAAAGGAAAACACATGGGAAAGCAGAATCGAAATGATATGGAAACTAATTGAAAGCCATGCCTTCAATAAGTCTATCTAATCTCAATTCTTACTTAACAACACTGCCTGGTTCAATATCTTTTTCCGAACCAACACTATATAGCTTTCCAAAATCATTGCCCGCCATTAGTAACATACCTTGGCTTTCAATGCCTCTTATTTTTCGAGGTGCAAGGTTTGCTACCACTGTTACCAATTTGCCTACCAATTCTTCAGGTTTGTAATATTCGGCAATGCCACTTAAAATAGTCCGCTTCTCAAATCCCAAATCAACGGTTAATTTTAATAATTTGTCGGCTTTTGGAACCTTTTCTGCTTCCAATACTTTGCCCACACGGAGGTCAATTTTATCAAAATCTTCGTAGCTAATATCAGGTTTTACTTCTTTTAAATTACTAGCTACAGGCTGTTGTGTATTGGCTTTTTTAATCTCTTCCAATCTAGTAAGTTGCTTTTGAATTTCTTCATCTTCTACTTGTTTATAAAGTATTTCAGCAGCACCTAAAGTATGATTGGCCGATAAAATATTTTCATCAAAAATTTGATTCCAATGAAGCTCACTCACAGCCAACATGTTTTTCAATTTTTTAGCTGTATGTGGCAAAAATATTTCAGCACTTATGGCCAATTTAGCACATATCTGCAGGGCGTCAAGCATAATTATTTTGGTGCTTTCCTCATCAGTTTTTACCAGCTTCCAAGGCTCTGTTTCTGCTAAATATTTATTTCCTGCTCTAGCCACATTAATCCATTCAGACAGGGCTTCACGCAGTTTGATTTCATCCAAATTTTGCTGCATTTTTTGCAAACTTTGACTAATGTCTTCAAAACAATTTTTGCGAGCTGTGATTAATTTTTCATCTGTAAGTTCAACTTGTTTGCTTGGTAATACGCCATTGTAAAACTTGTGACTTAATACCATTACACGATTTACAAAATTGCCGAAAATACTTACCAATTCACTGTTCACACGGGTTTGATAATCTTTCCAAGTAAACTCACTATCCTTTGTTTCAGGTGCAATGGATGTAAGCACATATCGCAATTCATCTTGTCTATTGGGAAAATCAACTAAGTATTCATGTAACCACACCGCCCAATTGCGCGATGTAGAAATTTTATCACCTTCTAGGTTCAGAAACTCATTGGCTGGAACATTTGTAGGTAGAATGTATTTTCCATGTGTCATCAACATCATTGGGAAAATGATGGCATGAAACACAATATTGTCTTTGCCAATAAAATGAACTAAGGCTGTATCTTCATTCATCCAATAATCTTCCCATTGCCCATTGTTGCCAGAGACATTTGAACTGAAATACTCTTTCGTAGCGCTGATGTAACCAATAGGCGCATCAAACCAAACATATAGCACTTTTCCATCTGCATCAGGCAAAGGAACAGGAACTCCCCAATCCAAATCACGGGTCATAGCCCTTGATTGCAATCCTTCAGTCAACCAACTTTGACATTGGCCTTTGATATTGCTTTTCCAATTGTCAAATCGCTTGATATAAGCTTGAAATGCCTCACTTTGTTGTATCTCGCCCATAGGCAAAAACCAGTTTTTGGTTTCTTTCAAAACGGGTGTAGCGCCACTTAATGCCGACTTTGGATTGATTAAATCTGTTGGGCTTAAAGAGGTACCACATTTTTCGCATTGGTCGCCATAGGCACCCGGATTTCCGCACCTTGGGCAGGTACCTGTGATGTATCTATCTGCTAAAAATTGTTTAGCTTCTTCGTCATAGTATTGTTGTGTGATTTCTTCCTTAAATACACCTTTGTCATAAAGGCTTTTGAAAAAATCTTGTGCCGTTTCATGATGAACTTTACTGCTGGTGCGACCGTAATAACTAAATTCGATACCAAATTCAGCAAAGGCATTCTTCATGATATCATTGTATTTGTCAACCACTTGCTGTGGAGTAATGCCTTCTTTTTTTGCTTTAATGGTAATGGGTACACCATGCTCATCGCTGCCGCATATAAACACCACATCTTTACCTTTTGCTTTTAGGTATCTTACATAAATGTCTGCAGGTAAGTAGCAGCCCGCTAAGTGGCCTATATGCACAGGTCCATTGGCGTAGGGAAGGGCAGCTGTAATTAAATATCGTTTTGGATTGCTCATAAATCGCCTGCAAATTACATTAATTGATTGAACTTAGAAATACATTAGGTATCATAATCCTAAACTCTATTTATCTGCTCATAATTGGCATTTATACGCCCAACTTTTGGTAGGTGGTTATAAAATCGACCGTAAGCAAAGGCTAAAATTTATTTGCCCGCAAGGTTAATAATTGAATAGTAATTATTAAGCACCCTTCTTACTCTTACCGAAACTAGCCAAATACACTCCCGCAAATACAAAAACCATACAAAGGAATTTGGTAAGATTTAATTCATCACGCTGCAATGCAATGGCTATGATGCTAGCAATTACGGGTTGTAAATAGATATATGTGCCCACCAAAGATGAGCTTGCATGTTTTAGTGCATAGGCATTTAGCACATAAGTAAAGAAGGTGGATCCTATGGTTATAAAGGCTACAAAAGCCCATATTTTGGGACTAAAACTCGCCCAATCAATTTCTGTAGCTTGGTTGAAGGCAAATGGAAAGACTAGAAAAGTACCGATCACAAAACTCCATAAGGTAACGGTTATGGGATGATATTTTCTAATAAGCTCTTTGGCATACACCAAATAAAAGGCATAACTAATGGCGTTTAGGGTTACTAAAATATCTCCTTGTAGGGTAGAACTTTCAAAGCTAAAATTACCTCCACTTATGAGTAAAAGCGCTCCAATGGCAGCAATTACGATTCCTACTATTTGTAAAAAATTTACTTTTTCTTTAAGCCAAATCCATGCGAAGACTATAACAAAAATGGGTGTATTGAGCATCAGTACAGCTCCATTAATGGGTTTGGTTAAAGACAATCCTTTAAAGAACATAAGCATGTTGGCTGCCACTCCAAAAACCGCACAAATGAGCAATTTTTTATAATCTTCCTTGTCTATTTTTTTATGTTGGATATACAGTTGATGAAAAAAGAAAATGAGCACACTTGCCACGCTTACCCTTAACAAAATAAAAGCGTAGGGTTTAATGTATAAAGGCATCACTTCTTTGGCAATGGTGAATGTAGCACCATAGATAGCCGAAACAATAAACAGAGCAATATGTACTTTTAGCTTCTCGCTCATAAGGCCTTATTGTTCGAAAGTAAATTCTTTTGATTCTTTCATAAAACGGGTAAGCAACATAATGGCCGAAAAGGTCAATCCGATGGATAGGGCTATCCACACACCATATAGGCTATAAGAAGTTTTAAAACATAAATAATACCCAATAGGAATACCTATCACCCAATACGCCACAATGGTAATAATTGTAGGCACTTTAGTGTCTTCTAAACCTCTTAAAACGCCTAGTGCCACGCATTGCAAGCCATCACTCAGTTGGAAGAAAGCAGCAATGATTAAAAGGTTGGCAGCCATGTATTCAACTTCAACATCATGCACATATAACGACACAATGAAATGATTGAAGATAGCAAATATGATAGCACATCCCGCCATGAAAGTTACGCCCATAAGCAAAGCTGCTCTACCTGATTTAATAATGTCTGTATGACTTTTGCGACCTACTGCATTGCCCACTGCAATAGACCCTCCGGCTGAAATACCTGTAGCAATCATATAGGTGATTGAGGCAATATTGATGGCTATTTGATGAGATGCCAATGCTTTTTCATTAATCCAACCAATCATAATGGCTGCAAAAGCAAAGGCCCCTACTTCGAAGAAATATTGCATGCCTGAAGGCAGGCCTACTACAAATATTTCCTTTAGAAAATCGATGGCTTTGTTGCTTTTTAAAACCGCCAAATATTGTTTGTATCGTTTGTCGATTAATACAAATGAAATCATACAAAGGGCCATGAATACCCTAGAAATACTGGTAGCTAATCCCGAGCCAAAAAGCTCTAGTCTTGGAAATCCCCAATTGCCAAAAATTAAGGCCCAATTAAGAAATGCATTGATGACCAAGGCCACTATCGTAATTACGGCTGAAGGAAAAGTAAAGGACAATCCATCACTAAATTGCTTGGCAGCTAAAAACAACATCAAAGGTAAAGTACCAATATTGATAGCATGTAGGAAGGTGATGGTTAGTTTTTCTACTTCTACATTTTGTTGGAAAATATGAATGTTAATGGTTAAAATATACACCACAATACTTATGAAAATAGATAGCAAAAGGGCTGCAATTAATCCTTGTCTAAAAAGCACGCCACAATCTTCAGGTTTATTGGCGCCTTGCGCTTTTGCCACAATGGGCGATACTGCAGTTAATGTTCCTATGCCTAAAATGGAAATCAAAAAATAAATAGCATTGGCCAATGAGGCTGCTGCAAGGTGGGTTGCTCCCAATTTACCTATCATCACAATATCTACCACACCCATTAGCACAATGCCTAATTGGCCAATGATGATGGGGTAGCTGAGTTTTGCAACTTGAAGGAAATAAGGTTGATAGCTATTATAAAGTTTTTTCAAAAGAAGTTTTTATGTTTTTAATACAAGTCTGCAAAAGTAGTGTTTTGAGACTACACTTTAGCTTAAAGCATAAACTTTAATCTATCATATCTTATCTTTGTAGCTAAACGCAACGCAATGGGACATCAGTTTTTTCCCACATACCATTTTCGGTTCACAATTCGTTTGTACCTTGCCCATTATTTTTAAACAAAGAAATGAAAAGAATATCAGTAGTTCTACTATTTACATTTTTACTAATTCAATCTGTTTCAGCACAAAGACCCAATAGTTTTTCATACGACCCGAGTAGGTTTATTGGCGAGTTTGAAGATTTTTTTAAAACCTTTGCCAAGGGTGATATTAAGGATGCGGGAGATGAGTTCTTTGGCAATTATTCTGCAGGTAAATTTACCCCTCAGCAGAAGATGGCCATCGTAAAATTGACCAATGAAATGTTGAACAACAATTGCCAAGGCAATCCTGATTTTGTGCAATATGTATTGACCTGCAATGCCTTTGTTAGCTCAGGGCAGATTACGAAATTTGAGAATTGGCATAAAACACTTTCTGCCTCATTGAAGCGTTCGAGAGATGATTTTCAGAAGTTCTTATCGGTTTCAAAAAATGTATTTGCTGATAAAACCTTACTTCAAGTGGGTGCATTTACTTGGGTGGCAGAGGCAAGTAATATTGACCTGCAAGTGCAAGGTGATCCAATGTTTATATTTAAGAATATGACACTTATTTGCTACACACCCGGAGATACTTTCGAGATTTATAATACCAATGGTCGTTTTATACCTAGCAAAAATTTGTGGTTAGGCAATGGTGGCAAAATGGATTGGACCAGGGTAGGATTGGATTCAAACAAAGTATATGCCCAATTGAAAAACTACAAAATTGATTTGACAGATGGATTAACTGTTGCAGATTCGGCTGTGTTTTACAACAAATACCAATTTACCCAAAGTTTGTTAGGTCGAGTTACTGACAAGCCGATGGGACGTTCGCAAGGAGATAGATCAACCTATCCTCAATTCGAAAGTTATCAATTGGCCTTTAGTGGTGTGAAATATGGCAAAGCAGATTTTAAAGGAGGTTTTGGTATGCGTGGTGCTGTGGTCCTTGGTCGTGGTGTAGGAGGACAGAAGGCAGAGCTTTGGTTCAGCTATAAAGGCAAGAGATTTCTACGAGTAGCATCCAATGATTTTTATGTACGTGAAAATAAAATCACCAATGATAAAGTGGAGTTAACGGTGTTTTTGGATAAGGATTCCATTTACCACCCACAGTTAAATTTTAGTTATCTAATAAATGAAGACAAAATAAACCTATATCGTGATAGCAAGCTAGGTGTGGCAGCAGCGCCTTTCTCTGATTTCTTTCATATGATTGAATTTAGCGTGGATGAAATGAAATGGAAATTAAACGAACCTAAAATTGATTTGAAAATGGTGGCAGCTGATGATGCCGCTCGCTTCTCATCACTTAACTATTATAGAGAATATGCTTACGAAAAAATTCAAGGCATTTTGGACTACAACCCATTGATGCGAATAAAGCAATACTGCGAAAAAAACAATACCAATACCTTCCACATTGCGTCCTATGCAGCTGCATTTAGAAGCAATGTAAGCGATATAAAAATACAGATGATTGATATGAATGATTTGGGTTTTGTTTACTACAACTCTCAAACTGAAATCGTAACCATCAAACCAAAGCTAAAAGATTTTGTGAATGCCCACATGGGTAAGACCGATTTTGATGCCATTTCATTTAAGTCAACCATCAGTGCTTTACCTAATGCAAGTATTAGTTTGGTGAATAATGATTTGATTATTCAAGGTGTACCTAAGTTTTACTTTAGCGATAGTCAAAGTGTTTATATAGTTCCTAAAGAGCAAGTAATTGCTTTAAAGAAAAACAGAACCATTGATTTTAGTGGCAAGCTCAGGGCAGGTTTAGCTGATTTCTATGGAAACAATTTTTCATTTGATTATACCAAATTCAATGTAAGGTTGAATAATGTTGACTCACTCAAATTCTTATACCGTGATGATACATTAGGTTATTTGGCCAATGTAAAAAGTGTAATTCAAAATATTTATGGTACGCTTGAAATTGACCATCCATATAACAAAAGTGGCAGGAAGAAATTCTCTAAATACCCAGTATTTACTAGTGAAGTAGGCTCAAAGGTATTTTATGATTATCCTACTACCCAAAAAGGTTCTTATACCCGAAACAGGTTTCATTTTGCAGTTGATCCTTTTACTTTGGATAGTTTGGCTGATTTGAATTTATATACCTTGGCCTTGCCAGGCACCTTTATTTCAGATGGAATTTTGCCTGATATGCGCCAAGAATTATCTATGCAGCCCGATAAATCTCTTGGGTTTTTTATACCCGATGATGGCAGCATAAGTTATACTTTGTACAGAGGTAAAGGCTCTGCAAAAATGAGTGTGGCATTAAGCAATGATGGTTTGATTGGTGATGGAACGGTTTCTTATTTGGCTTCTCGTTCACAATCTAAACGCTTGGTATTTTTGCTTGATAGTATGAATGCCAATTGTGATGTGTTTGAGAATGATAGAACATCATTGTTTCCCACAGTTATCAAGTCGGCCAATGTATATAACCATTGGATACCTTACCAAGA
>JBBALJ010000112.1:7403-9196 GCA_040403075.1 Bacteroidia bacterium | reverse complement strand
TGTTACTTGTTAGGGGTTTCTTGTGATGTTGCCAATTCCTTGCGCCCATAACGATCCGTCACAACACGATTTGGAATAAGTTAATTTTTCTTTGCAAAAACACGCCCGTGTTCCGCCCCCTTGTGGTGAACTCCGTGATGGGGTCTTCCACCCTTGTGCGGGTTGGGTTGTCTTGTTATAATTTTGTTGCCAATTGCTCATCGTCTTGTAACTAAAAGGAATAATAATAATCCAAATAATAATAATCCTAAACCCACTCCCACGACCTGGGGAACCTTTATCCGTTCCTTGTATTCAACCCGTGGGGGTAATTGTATTGTTTTGGTGTATCTAATCGTGTCCGCCTTTACAACTGTGTGAACTCGGATTACATCGTGGTTTCTGTAAACAATCGTTTTAACGCCATCTTTTTCAATTGTGAGGGTATCAATCGTTTTGGTTGTGAACGTGTCTGTAATGCTCACAGAATCGCGTACAAATAGCGTATCAATGGTATGGGTGCTTGTTGTGATTAAACTTGGGTTCTTTTTGATAGCTTGTTTCAAATGCCATTGACTTGAACATCCCGTTGACATCACCAAAATGATAATCGCCTTCGTGAATAAATCACACTTTATGCCCTTAACGATTTTCAATTGCGTTATGTAGGTGGTCAATTTCTTGACCTTATCTTCCTTTGGTTTGTATGTCTTTTTTACAAATTCCATGTAACGAAATTCGATGGATTTGAATTTGGGTATTCTCCCGCTTGTTGGTTCGCGGTATACTCGGGATACCTCTGTGGGAAAAACGATAAGTAATCAACGCAACGCCTCCGATAAGTTTCCGCAATGTTTCTTTGTCTTTGCACGATGGTGTCCAATTCCTCTTTGCTTGGTAACTGGGTATTCTCGGGTGAATTACGCACGATACCGCCATTGGTCACCTCATACCCGTGGAATAACAACAAATCACTCATGGCGTAATGGATCAATAAGGGTTGCAAATAGTGTGACACCAATAAAAGGTAATAACCCGCCAATGTGTTTGCCTTTACATCATCCAACAACCTACGATACAAAACAGTACCGCATAATTCTTGAACTTGGATATCCTGGGCTATCTTAATAAACGGGGTTATTTTGTCCACATCAAAGTTCCCGCTTAACTGCGTGTATTTGAATAGGTCATCCTTGGTGATTAATAATACATCATCGTTTGCGTACATCTTATTTGTTCTTTAAACTTCCTTTGTTGGGCATATCAATTGGGCGTGTTGATGCCGTTTCCCATCCACTTGGTGAAAATGGAACCCCCGCATTGTTGGCACTTTTATTGGATACCTCGTTGTAATTTTCTAAATCTCTATTCTCACCCGTTTCACCTGGTTGCTTAGGTAAAAACTTACCCTTAATTTGCTTCCGTCTGAATGTCAATCGTTCCCATCTGTGATGGCAATTAACACCACCCTTGTACTTCCAAATGGAATATGAACTTTGTCCGCTTGGGGCAAATTGTCCGTTCACACCCGCATCCCCCATTGTCAAAATATCTTCGCGGCGATAAATTACTCCCCCTTTGGATTCTTGAACCATTGTACTACAAAACTGCCTTGAATTGTCGGCCACGATATTAGGGCCATACCGATAACGGATTTTGTAAACCCCTTTATCATCACCACTTTTTTTATTGGGGTTTTCATAGGCCATGTTAAATTTTAGTTCCTCGTCGGCATCCGTTACCTCAGTTACATCAATCAACTCCCAAACTTCATCATTGTTGACCTCACCACGGGATTTTAAATGTTCCAACCA
>JBBALJ010000112.1:3509-7303 GCA_040403075.1 Bacteroidia bacterium | reverse complement strand
TGGTCATCCACTACATTGCCCGTTAAATCCGTAAATTCAAGGGGTTGCAATGTCTTGAAATACATATTCAAGTGGAATCCGTTGTGGTTTAACACCTTTGTAACGGCATCAATTACCAATCGTTGGAATGGTCTGATAACAACATTGTCAAACAAGATAGATGCTGACTTCAATTCATCCGCATTGTTACCAAATCCCGTTCCGTCCTTAATACCCAACAACAATGGCGATACCACTCGGTGTGATACCATAACCTTTTGCATTGATTCCGAACTAAGGAATTGATATTGGTTGTGGGCATCACTCAATTGCACTGGGGTAATATCCGCAGCCGAATCCTTGCCATCGTTCCAACTGATAATAAATCTTCCTGCATTGCTTGATCCACCAAACTTGGATTTGATTTGAGCTTCAACTGTGTCTTTAACCTCGGCGGGGGGTTGCCCATTGTTGAAGTTTATCAACATAGAAGGCGCAAGACCATTCATGATGTTGTTGATGTGGAAATTGGATATCTCCGATTCCAAGTTTGCATATTGCGTACCGCCTTGGTAGTCCACGGGTGCGAAGTAAAAGGAACCCGTTGAATATGGTTTGATTGTAAGGATACATTCGTTTGCGTTTTGGTCGTAACCCCATGCCCTTATCTCCGTTGGTTGTGTGCCACGCTTGATATTGGCCCAATCTGGGTAATAATAATACTTTTCAATCTCGCCTTTGTCGTTGCACTTGGCGGGTCTAAGGGTTTGTTGTGGAAAATGCTTGGCTTGGACATATTTTTTCTTGTCCTTTGACTTGATTAATTGAAACGATGCTTGGCCCAACATTTTCAAATCCATAATAACCGCCCTTAAATCATCCGCACCAAACATCTTTTTGAACTCAATGTAACCTGGTAGGTTCTTTGATGTTCCCGATACCTCTAAACCCAATCCGTAAATTTGGTCTGCGATACCTTTGATACACGCATTGTTGGTCGGTGAACCATGATACAAGTCAATCAAATACTGATAATAATTGTTATCATCACCATACTGCACCCAATCCTTGTTTTTTTGTTCAATGATTGATGGGGCGGTGTATGATTGAAGTTGTATAAATTCTAAACTCATAATGTTATCCAATTAGGTGATACGGGTGTTGTGGTATCCCATTGCTTCCAAGTGTTGTTAATGTTTGTCGTTCCAACAATCCAATACCCAAGATATTCAAAAACTAAATTATTGCCGTTAAACACTCTAAAAAGAAGTTCATCGGTATTCTGTGCCACTAAGTTAATTGGTGTCAACACGGGCAACGCCATGGTGTAAAATGAGTATAGTTTGGTTGGTGTACTTGTTGCCGTTACCATTGTTTTGGTTGGCTTATGCCATACTTGAATCGTCGATACACCCGTAAATTCCACAAACGATGTGAAATTGATGGTGGTGGATGCTGAATTGATGTGCATACCTATAAAACGCAATTTACATTTTTTGTTATAAATGAAAAACCCCCACCGAATGGTGAGGGCTTAAACATATAAATATAATTAAAATTAAGCGGGCATTGTCGGTGTAATCACCGATGCGATACTTGACGCTGAATTGGCATCGATAATTGCAGGTGGCAATTTTTCTTGGCTTGAGAAAGTGATGGTATTCAAACGAGCATCCCCCATTTGTACACCCCATGATTCGCTTCCGCCATTGGCATCACAACCCAAAGTTTCACCTAACAACCAAAATTGGTCGTTTCTATCCCAAACAACAATTTGCCATCTTCCTTTTACCAATGTTTGAATTGCATCGGTGTCAATGTCACCCGCAACCGCGGTCAATCCGCTTGGCTTGAATGACAAAGTAAAAATGGTTTCATACATAGATGTTCCATTATCGCGTGATGCGGTTATGGTTGTTTCTAATGTTGACAAACCTTTCAATTCCCAAAATGGGGCTGCAATTGCAGTTGATGTAGTTCCATTGTCAATCAATGTGACAATACCACTTCCGTTTTTGGTAACTCGGTTTGCAAATTCAAATGGGATGAAGTATGCTACTTTGATTCCACCGACATATTGTTTGCACGGTTCGTATCTTCCTAATAATGTTCCACAACTTGGCATATTCTTTCTATTAGCTTGGTTAAAAAAAAGGGGTGGGTGTTTATGCCCACCCCGTGTTTATATCTATCCTATATTATTAGGTTACGTTGATAACAACTTGTTGGCCTGGGTTGGTAGCAATGATACCACCCGTGAAACGCATGATTGTACGAACGTTCTGTGAACCATCGATATCAGACATATCAATAACTTTCACTTCGTTGTAATCACTCAACAATCCCGTTCCAAAGTGCAAATCACTTTTAAGACCCAATACACAGTCAAAGTCGTTAAGACCTGGACACATGGTAACGGGAATACCTTGGAAGTTCATTGGTTTTTCACCAACGTAGAATTGGAAGTTGTAGTTACCCGCAGATAATGCCGCTTGGTATGCCTTCATAGTAGATGGGCCAACATAGTATTGGTAACCTTCTTTGCCATACAATGCCGCAGGTGAGTAATCCAATGCTTCTTGCAAACGAGCTACCACGTTTGATGCAGTTGTGGCACCGCTAAATGGGCGTGTGATTGCAGATTGGTCAATCAAGTATTGAACCATACCACCCGTGTAGAATGTGTTGGTTTTCCAAATACCCAATTCAACACCTTGAGCAACTTCAGCGGCAACTTGTGCCAACAAAAACTCCTCGAATGTTGCTGGTAATTTCTCGAATGCACTGAAACCCGCTTGTGCAGATTCCCATGTTGTACGCAAGTTGTTTTTACACAAAGTCAAATTGACTTGCTTTTCAACTGTTGTCAACACGTATTCACCCAAAGTAACTGATGATCCATCTGTGTAATCGCAAGTTGCGTTGTCGATTGCCACGGTGTTCTGCCAATTACGGATTACTTCTTTGAAAGCAACATTGGGGTGCAATGTGATAAGTTCTTTTGACAAGGTTTCACCCGACAAAAGGGCGGCGGCCACATATTTGCCACTCCAAAGACCCGCGTAGGTATTGGGGGAAACTGTTGGGCCACTCAAATTGATTTTGTTCAAATTATTGTTCATTTTAGTGGTTTAGTTAAAAAGTTGATTAAATACTCGGTCTGTAATTGTCTCGGCTCTTTTGTTGCCAATGTGAAATTGCAATTTCTTTGAGCTGTTTGCTTCTGGGTTATGCAATGTATGTGGTGCGGGTTCGGTTGCCAATCTCTCGGTCAACTCTTTATTCTCTGCACTCAATTCCATCTTTTCCATTTCTAATGCTGACAAACGAGCTTCAAATTTGGCTTCCAATTCTGACATCTGTTTGCTGAAATAAGATTCTTCCATTTCGGTTTTGCTTTTTACTACTTTCTTTGCCATTGGCATTGATTCGGCGATTTGGTCTTTCATTGGTTGGTCTTCTGCAACAACTTCTTCAACCATTGGTTCTTCCTCGGGGGCTTCTTCCTCCTTGGTGGCAACCTCGATGATTGTTCCGTTCGCATCCACGGTCATTGTGTTTCCGTTTTCCAATGCAAATTCACCTTCTGGGCATGGGATATTGCCATCAGGAGTAACGATAAATACCGCCTCTCCAATTGCAAAATTGTCTGATTCAAATGTGGCTTGACCATCCTCGGTCTTAACTTGTGCCAAATCAACCACGATTGCTTCCTCGGGCTTTAATCCCAAAGTTGCCAATACGCGGTTTAATGTTTCGGTTGCGTTCATATCTAAAATACTTTAATTGTTTACCTTGTTTGATTTTTGAAATTC
>JBBALJ010000112.1:0-3409 GCA_040403075.1 Bacteroidia bacterium | reverse complement strand
AATCCTTTAACACGACCCGTTTTAACATAGTCGTTCCAAATCTCATCGTTGGTAACCTTCAAACACCCCATCCATGTTCCTATCGGATCATTCATACCATAGATGGCACTTTTATCCTTTTCCATGTCCTCCTTAATCCACGATTCCACCATGCAAATACCTTGCAACGCCATGTCGTGTTCCAATGTGGCTTTCCCTTGGTTGCCCTTCATTAAGAACATTTGGGATGCACGGCATACCGTATTCTTTGAGAAATACACATAAAATTCTTGCATCTCTCCGCCCATCATTTGTTTGCGGTAAATGGGTTTGTCGGGTATTAATACTGGCCCCATTAAAATGCGTTTCTCTGCATCCACTTGGGCAAACTTTATTTCGTGTGATTTCAATGCAATGAAATTGGATTCAATGGCGGGGGCTTCCACAATGCTTATCGCATCAATGCCACTTGCCATTTGTTGGTCATCCAATATCAATTCAACGATTCTCATTATTTCAACTTATCCAAATAAGTGGTGTTGAATGTCAAATCCCTTTGCAAAGGATAGAAATCATTACCATCCAAAGTTTTGATTGCTGCTTCTAAATCCGCAACCGCCTCTTTTGGAACGCCCAACGATTTCAATTGTGCTTGGAATTTATCGTATCCACTTTTTATTTGTGAATCCAATGATGCCAATTGGGCTGCCATGTCCTTATTTTTCGCGATATAATCAGGAACTTGCTTTTTTAATGTGCTGATTTGGTCGGCAAATTTACTTGTTGCATCTTCCAATTTACGGGCGGGGCCTACTAATTTTGCAGCTTGTCCAATCAACTTAATCAAATCTTCCTTTGCACCCATTTGTATTTGGATTAATTCGTTGTTTGATAATTCAACTTTATTGACGGCACTTGATGCCATGAATTTATGGAATGATGTTTTCATATTAATTATAAAACTAATTATCCTGGGAATGTTGCATTTGTTTGAATACGCCTATCTAACGCTTGTTGTGAACTCATATCGTTACCAACGACATACGCCTTTGCGGGTTTATTCAAACTCTTATTCAAACTCGCTGCCATTTGTGCGGATGGGTTGGCCGTTCCTCCGATGATACTAACACTTGGCCCACTCGGAACGGATTGCCCCGCATCGCTTTGACCTGGTACTTTCACCGATAAGATTTTTTTGACATTGATTAAACCCGTTGCAATAATCGCCGCAGCGTTAATATATCCCAATGGTGGTGTTGCTGCCCCCGCCTCCAATGCTTTGTTTGCACCCGTGTATGTAGCAATAATTGCACTTGCAACCGACAACGCTTTTCCCATTGCAGTTTCTTCACCCGCTAATTGTGAGAATGTTGATAATGCGTTTGCCGTGGCATCCATGATGGCCATCTTGGCATCAAATGTGTTTTTATCTAAATCCTTTTGTTTATCCGCATTTTCCTTTGCAATGTCAAACTTCTTATTGGCCGCATCTTGTGCCGCTTTGATTTCTAATTCCGTGGTTGATAACTGAAACGACTTTTTGCTATCAATCATTTTTTGAGTGCGTTCCATCTCAATCCTTTCCAACTCCGCATTCAAATCCTTCTGGTCTTCAATGGTTTTTAACGCCAATAACTTCTTGGCATCTTGTTCCGCATTGATACCATCTTCCGCCAATTTGATTTTGTTATCCAATGCCTCTTTTTCCGCTTGTGCGGTGGCTTTTAACGCATCTTCAACCGCCTTGGCTGCATCCTTTTCACTTGTCGTTTTTTGGTTGTTCAAATTGTCAATGGATTTTACCACCTTCCGTTTACGCAAAATTGATTGTTCTTCCAATTCATTCACACGCACAATTGCCGCTGCTTCTTTTGCCAATGCCTCGTCACTTGCATCCGTTAATTTGTTTCGGTCTCCAATGGCTTTTGCTTTTATTTTGGCCAACTTTAATTCCTTGTTTGCCAATGCTTCTTCCGAATCTGACACTTTTTTTAATGCCTCAATACGACTTTCAAATGATGCTGTATCATCCTCCATCAACAATCTTGCCGTTGCTAATTCTTTGTTTTGTTTACTTCTTTGAATACTTAAATCCCTTTCTGCATCTTCCACTCCTTGTAATATCTTTTCAATCGCTGCCGCTTGGTTCGCTGCCGCTACCGCCTCCGCACCTAATTTATTAATGGCATCAATTCCCGCCGATACTTTGTCGGTGATGTCCTCGACACCCAATGCAACTTTACCAACCGCATCCGTAGCTACCTTTCCCGCTGCTGAAAATTCACCCTCAAATAATAAACTGATTGCTTTGCCCAATGCTGGTAATAACTCCAACAACCCTTCAAATCGGTTGGTGATGTTTTCCTTTAACATATCAGAAAAATCACTCAATGCCTTTTGTGGATTTTCAAACAATCCAATCAAATTTTCAGCAACTTTGGCAACTGCATTCATCACCACTTCAAATGCTGCACCCAACCCCGCCAAACCTTGATCCAATTTATCCGCACCCTCATTTGTTGATGTGAATGCCTTGTACAATAATGTAATTGCACCCACCAATGCAGCGATAACGGCCCCAATCGGGTTTGCAACCAACGCCCACATCTGTTTACCCAATCCATTCATGGCCGTTGATGCTTGACCTAATGCCCCTGGCATGGCACTAAACTTTTGGGTTATTGTGTCAATTTTGCCACCTTCACCCACAACACCTTCCAATGATGATTGAAGTGAGTTTATATTCTTTGTCGCGTCACTGGTGTTAACCTTGACATTGTAATTTATTTCTTCGGCCATGACTTTAATGCTCTTTTAATTTGTTTTTTCCCTTGTTTCCAAGTTTGAATATATTGTTGCCTTCCCTTGGCGGTTTCCACGATATCGGATACCGCATACCATTTTTGGGCTTGTGCTAATTTTATAATGAGTAATATCATTTTTTGAGTATTAAGAAGTTTGATTTTAAGATTTGAATAGTATGCGAACCTCCCGTGTACATTTTCCACTTGAATGTAACTTCATCCGTTGTGGCCAAATCCAAAATGGTGTCAATCTGAATACTATGAAAGTTTGAATCCGTTGTGGCATATGCCGTTGTTTCAATTCCGTTCACCAAGATTGCGTAAACAACACTTTTATTCCCCGTTTGTAAAATTGAAACCATGCCCGTAAACTTGTATTGCCCTCCATCGGTGCATACATATTTGGCGTTCATTAAATCCGCTGTGATGTTTTGTACATATCCAATAGATTCTTGATGTTCTTGTGGAATCGCTGCCCATAATGTTGAATCGGTAGTTGATGGAATGACCGCATCTCGATACATCGTAATTTGGTTAAATTGTACAATGGCTTGTAAGCTTTCAACTTGTTGGGCGATATCACTAACACTATTTTGGTTAAATGTCGTGTCTTGGTTGCTATTCAA
>JBBALJ010000111.1:0-9322 GCA_040403075.1 Bacteroidia bacterium | reverse complement strand
ATACTACGTGTTGCACTTATCAGTTGAACTTACAAATTACCATTTCAGGAAATAATTTTATTAGTGATTTGCATGGCACTTGTCAACTAAGTGCTTTGATTTCTCCTATAGATGCCGATAACCCCAAAATCATTTGGTCAGTAAACGATAGTAATATTGCTACTATAACCCAGAATGGTTTAGTAAGAGCCAAAACAAATGGAATTGTAACTGCTATAGCAAGTTCTCAAGATGGTAGTGGAATTTTGAGTTCAAAAAACATTATTATCAATAATCAAGATAGCAAAACAAATGAAGTAAATGAATCTATTAGAATACAGATATTTCCTAACCCTGCGAATGATTATATTATATTATCCCACAACACAAAAATCAATGAAATACATTATACCTTATTTGATATTTATGGAACAGAAACTATTAAAGGTATACTTTCAAAATCCGCCTCTAAAATTGACATAAATGGACTTCAATCGGGCATCTACTTTTTTAAAATAGAGGAATTTGCTCCGATCAATTACAAAATCATTAAGAACTAAATTCAATGCTTTTGCTTTTTACTGACACTTTAATACCCTAACTACCATAATTAATTTCCTGCGATTTTGGATAACTCATCCATAATTGATTTGGTGGATGGAGGTGTGGCTCTTTCAACATGGCAATCTATCCATTCAGAAAGATGAGGCTTGCTTAACAAATTTCGGAATTCGTTTTGCAAATAGCTTTTTAATGGTTTACTTGAGTTATTAATTTCATCCCATATTGTTTTTCTATTTTCTAAAACATACACAATATCCTCAAAATCTTGACTGGTTCTACCATCGTTTTTTCCACGGTCTTTATGGGCTTCTAGTTTTGTTGCTATAAAATATGGACCACTTAATATCTTAACCGTACTCTGTTCATCAAACCTATGGTCAATGGCATTATCAAAACCCTCTTGATACCAAATATTATTAAAGCCAATAGAAGGATCATTAGTTGGCATAATATCAACAATAATCCCTTGAATACGAAAACGACACACGACTCCAGATTCGATATCATGAGAAAATCCAATTGACCTCAATTTCCCCTCTAATTCTGCCCTATCAGCATAATTAAGTATTTCTATTATTACATCTACATCATCAGTTGGACGCACCTCAAAAACGGGTCTATCAGGATAGAGTGAAATAGTTGCCCCACCCACAAAAACCACTTTCTCTTGCAAATTGTCAAGTACTTTTGCAACCGCTTTGATTCTTACAATATTAGTATGATGGCTCATCGAGAATCTCTTTTGTTAATTCTTTAATAGCATATTTAACTTCCCTTACCTTACCCACTCGGATGATATCCAGCAAAGCCAAAAGTTTATAAAATCCTTTGTCCTCTTTAATGGCTTCTACTTGCTTTTTATAAAAAGGTTCTATCATAAGGCCCATCACCTCTCCACTGCTATCAGGCCAAACATAATGCAATTCACTAATAAATACTTTTTTTATGTCGGGGTGAGAATGGGCTGTGGGCACTCCTCTAAGCATAGCACCCGGTTGCTGAGGAAAAACATATTTAACACCATGTTCTAAAAACTCCATAAAATTCTGACGATTGATTTTCTTTTTATTGTAATCAATAATACCCGCTATACTGCTTCGATTCAATGACTCCGATATCTCCGATATGCTAATCTTTAGGGAACTAGCAAGGCTAGCCAATTGCCAGGATTGAGAGCCTAAAGCTACAATTTTTAATAGAATAGCCACATCTTGAGGGCGCATACCATTGTGTTTTCTCATAGCACAAACATAATACAATTTTCGCATTTCGCAAATCGCGAAACGCAAAAAAAATAAGCTAAAGAATTAATGATTAGTGATATGCCGAAGCCATTCAAATGAGAAAACCAAAATTTGGCTATCAAATCCATTATAAGTGAAAGTATAAATAACCAATGTAAGTTAATCCAGATACAAAAAACTAATTTCACCTCTTTCGTAATTTGTCCCTCTTTTTTCTTTTTTTTGAGGGATGAAAAAACTTGTTTTCATACTATTATCTTTGGCTTTGGGGGCTATTGTTTTCAGCAATATTCAATGCGGAAACAATGCTTCTACATCAGAGGCTGTTACTTACCTAAACCATAGCGATAGTGTGAAATACATAGGCAAGGAGCAATGCCGCGCCTGCCATGCCAGCATATACAATACCTTTATAGAAACGGGCATGGGCAAGAGTTTCAATGTGGCATCAAGGACCAAATCGGCTGCCGATTTTTCTAAAAAGCATGTGGTGTATGATAGGTTTAAGGATTTTTATTATATGCCTTATTGGAAGCAAGATAGCTTTTATATCATGGAGTTTAGGCTGCAAGGCAAAGACACCATCCACAAACGCATTGAAAGGGTGGATTATATCATTGGATCAGGGCAACATACCAATTCGCATTTTACCAATATCAATGGCTATGTGTATCAATTACCCTTGACATGGTATGCCCAAAAAGGCAAGTGGGACTTGCCACCTGGTTTTGAAAATGGCCGCAATGTGCGCTTTACACGTGCCATAGAGTTTGAGTGTATGAGTTGCCACAATGCCATGCCCACTGTTGCAGACAACTCCATAAATAAATTTACCAATATACCTGATGGAATTGATTGCGAAAGGTGTCATGGCCCAGGTGAATTGCACATGAAAGAGAAGTTGGCAGGCCACTTAGTGGATACAGCCCACGAGATTGACTATACGATTGTGAACCCGAAAAAACTGTCTTGGGAAAGGCAGATAGACCTTTGTCAGAGATGTCACCTGCAAGGAAATGCCATACTCAAAAAAGGAAAAAGCTTTAGGGATTTCAGACCGGGCATGGTGCTCAGCGATTTTTATGATGTGTACATGCCCCGCTACAAAGGCAATGACGAGGCTTTTATCATGGCTTCTCATGCACAGCGTTTGCAACTGAGCAAGTGTTTTATAGCAAGTTCTAAAAGCAATAGTGCAGGTGAGAAAGCAGTGGGGTTAACTTGTATCAATTGTCACAATCCGCATGTGAGTGTGAAGGTAACGGGCAAAGAAACTTTTAACAATGCTTGTTTAAAATGCCACCAGTCGGCAGATGCTTGTAAGGAAAAGGCCAGTGTAAAAATGGCTAATAACAACAATTGTGTGGCTTGCCACATGCCTAAATCAGGTACTATAGATATTCCACATGTTACGGTTCATGATCATTGGATTCGCAAGCCTGCTAAGCAAAAAGACATTGAAAGCATGAAGACTTTTGCAGGTATTTATTGCATAAACAACCAAGTGAGTAATGCACTTATCAAAGCCAATGCGTTTCTCAATTATGTAGAGAAATTTGATGGTGAAAAATCTTCATTAGACTCGGCAAGTGTTTTGCTCAATGCCTTACAGAAGGATGAAAATGGAGAGGATGTGTTGGATGCTCGCATACACTTATTGTATTTGCAAAACAAAGATGAAGACATCATTGCACAATCCAAATTTGCCAAAATAAATGATATCAAAAACCCTTGGATGTGTTACCGCATTGGTCAGGCTTTTCAGAATACTGGGGATGCAGGCACTGCAGAAAGATGGTATGGTAAGGCGATGGGATTGGCACCTGAGAACTTAGAGTTTATAAACAAATGGGCAGGTGCTAAAATTCAGTTAGAGAAAAACGAAGAAGCCATTGCTGTTATAGATGGTCTATTGGCTAAGAACCCAAAGCTAGTGGATGCCTTTGTGAACAAGGGTTTTGCTTTGGTGAAACTAAACCGCCAAGCAGAAGCCATGGCATGCTACAAACAAGCCTTGCAACTTGATTGTGATAACCAACAAGCTTTGTTGAATAGAGCGGGATTGTTGCATTTGATGGGTAAGGATGAAGAGGCAAAAAAGGATTTGAAGCATCTGTTAAAACTGAATCCGCAAAATGAATTTGTAAAGGGATTGTTAAATTCACTATGATAGATGGAATTTGTAAAATCAATGAAAACATTTAAGCAAATTTTCAAAGTGTGTGGGGCGTCACCCTGCGCAAAGTGAAGGGTCTGAGAGGGGAAACTATAATATTGATAGTAGCATTTTTGCTTCATTTTGATATTTCAAAAGAGGAAAGTAAAACGAAATGCAAGACGCTTTTTCTTGCAGGCGAGGTCGCTAGCAAGGGCAAAACAATAAGATAGATGATTGTTAGCCGAAGGCTATAGAATTTTCACAGTATTTATCATTTGCAACACTGCTATCATCCGTTAGCCAATAGAGGAATGACCAAGGCTTATAGCCCTAAGAATTCCAGCAAATCTCATCATTCAGTAAAAAAATCAAAGCTAAGGCTTAATAAAGAATTTTTTAATAGCATATTCAGTTGGTTTTCTTATTTTTGACTTGAGAATAAAAGCATTGATTGAAATCTACTAAAGGAACATTTTTAGATGCATGGTTGTGGCTAGCATTTTTGCTGGTTCATATAGTTGCTTATGCCAATTCTCCACTAGTGCCTTCAACAGGTAATTTCATTAAGTTTATTGAAAACAAAGGCCAATGGCAATCCAATATCCTTTTCAAAGCAAGCATCCCAAGTGGTGCTTTGTTTATTGAAGAAAAGCAATTGACCTATGTGTTTGTTGATAAGCAAGCCATTCATGATTATCATCACGGAAAAAAAATCAGTACCGGCAAGGCACATTCAATCGTGGTGAAATTGGATGGGGCTATAAGCCCAAGTTCGGTTTTAAAACAAAATGCCTTTACCGAATATTACAATTATTTTATAGGCAACGATGCCAGCAAATGGGCCAGTCATTGTAATGCCTATGGCAGTATTGTTCTTAAAAATATATACAATGGCATAGACCTTGAAATCATTGGTGATGGTGTGAAGTTAAAAACCAATTTTATTGTTTCTCCTTATGCCAATCCGAACCAAATAAAACTAAAATACCAAGGCCAAGAAGATATTAAGTTGGAAGATGGCAATTTGGTTTACACTACTTCATTGGGTTTTATTAAAGAGCAAAAACCCATCAGTTTACAAGAAAACGAAATCATCAAAACGCATTATGTTTTACAACAAAACACGCTTCAATTTGCGGTGAGTGAATACGACCGAACACATGAGCTGGTGATAGATCCTCAGATAATTTTTGGCACCTATGTGGGTTCGGTGGCAGATAATTTTGGCAATACAGCTGCTTACGATAACTTGGGAAATAGCTATGCAGGTGGCTCAGTTTACGATATTGGCTTTCCAGTGACAATTGGTGCTTATGACATGACCTTTAATGGAGGTAGTAAATTTAATAATGAATATGCAAGGGATGCGGTTATTGTTAAGTTTAGCAGTGATGGTTCAAAGATGCTATACTCAACTTATTTGGGTGGTTCGCATAATGAACAACCACATAGTATGATTGTGAGTAAGCAAGGCGAATTGGCAGTATTAGGTTCAACCATGTCGAGTGATTTTCCGGTAACTAGCAAAGCTTTTGACAAAACCCATAATGGCAAGTATGATATTTTTGTATGCAAATTTTCAAATGATGGTACCCAATTAACTGCAAGTACATTTGTGGGAGGTAGCGAAGATGACGGTATTAGTGGGAATGATGACTATGACTATTCAAGCAATTTGAGTAAGTTAAACCATAATTATTCTGATTGGTATAGAGGTGAAATTTTTTATGATTTGTTAGGCAATGTGGTGGTAGCAAGCACAACACGGAGCTCTAGTAATTTCCCGCTACAAAACCCATTTCAAGCCACTTTTGGAGGCAATCAAGATGGAATAATTTTAAAGATGAATGACTCATTAAGTGTGATGCTTTTGAGTTCATATTTTGGAGGTAGTGGTGATGATGCAGCTTATGCATTTTGTTTTGACAAGAGTAATAATATCTACCTCACGGGTGGCACTGAAAGCACTAATTTACCTGGCAAAAGCAATACTAATTTAGGCGGAATTGATGGTTTTATTGCCAAGATTGATGGCACTGGAGCTTTAGTTAAAAGTATTTATCTAGGCACAAATCAATATGACCAAAGCTATTTGATACAATGTGACCAAGATAATAATGTGTATGCCTATGGACAAACTACAGGGAACATTATTCCAAGTGCTGGGGTATATAAAAACACAGGAGCAAAACAGTTCATTAAGGTATTTGATAAAAACTTAAATGCAATTATCAGGCAAACTGTTTTTGGCGCAAACACTAGCTTCCCACAATTATCACCCACAGCCTTTGTAGTAGATGAATGTAGCCGATTGTATTTGGCAGGTTGGGGCGGAGGAACCAATACTAATAGGGGATCACCTACCACGAGCACGGTTGGCCTACCTGTTACTCCTGATGCTTTCCAAAAATCAACAGATGGAAGTGACTTTTACATTATGGTTATTACCAATACCCTTGACAGGTTGGTGTATGCCAGTTATATTGGGGGTAACCAAAGTCAAGACCATGTGGATGGAGGTACAAGTCACCTTGACAAAAACTTTGTAATATACCAAACGGTGTGTGCGAGTTGCAATTCGGGTTTATCTGATTTCCCTACAACACCAAGGGCCTATTCCAGAGTTAATCCAAGTGTTAGGGCCTTTAATACGAATTTACCTGGATGTAATATAGCTGTATTTAAATTTGATTTAAACACCTATAAAATTCCACCTAAATTTAGAGATACTACTTTCTTTCTATTGGCCACTGATACCTTGCGTTTCAAGCTTATGATTACTGATGCTAACCAAAACAATGTAGATTTTACTTACAGTGGAAGCTTAACAACAAATGGTGAAAACCCAGCCATTATTAGCAATATTATTAAATCTCCTGGACTTACAACAGCCGACCTGTATTGGGAATCTACATGCAATGATGTAGGAAAAGACACTTTTGAATTAAGCATTGATATGATAAATGATGCTTGTCCTGTGCCTATGCAAGGATTTGGAAAAATAAAAGTAGTGGTGACAGCCCCTACCCTACCAGAAGCCAATACCTTTTGTTTAGTTGACTTGTCTCCGAATATTGTTCAGCTTAAATGGGATACCACTAGGGCTCTCAGAATATTCGAAGAATTTAGAATTCTAAGAAGCAAATCAAACGGACCATTTATTGATTATGGTAAAGAAAATACCCAAAGTAAAACATATTTTGTTGATTCTTTTGCAACAAATCATTTAAACAACAATTATTGTTATTCGGTTTACAGCACCAATTATTGCAAGTTACACTCTGACACATCTCGAAGCATTTGCTCTACTGTGATGCCTGATACCGCCAACAAAATTTTCATCAAAAGCAATGATGAATTGATTTTACTAGGCCCAAACGATACTCTGTCTATTAATGATAGCATTGTTCATTTTGACAATAAGGATTCTGTTTTCATATCACTATCAAGTACTGAAATCTCGAACCCCGAATTAAGTTATGCATTACAAAATGATAAAGGAAAGGCCTATTACAAAATAGTGCTCCCCCTCAATTGCCGTTATGCAATAAATGACACCCTTACTTTTACTATTAACTTGGTTAATAACCGATGTCCAAGACCTAATATTGGTAAAAAGATTATTAAAGTTGCCATAGTTCCATATGTGCCTGACTATGCCATTCACTTGGCTTGTCCTAAAGTTTATTCTAACAATAAGGTTGACCTTAGCATACGAAACAAAAAACAAGATGCACACTTTGATTCATACAAAATTGTACAACTTAATCCGAATAGTACTTCCAATGAAATTGGCAAGTTTACACCTTCAGGTCTTGATTCAACCATTACTATAAGCAGTAATAGCAACCTGCAAAATCAAAATGTATGCTTCTTGTTATTCCCTATTGATGTTTGTGGAAACATAGGAGATACCATGAGTAGGGTTTGCACCCAAGATGCAGCGTCATCGCCTCCAAATGGAGTAAATTTTCATAGTGTTACTGTGGTAAACGATAAGGCCGTAAAACTAACATGGCAAAGATTGCAGGACACAAATTTTTGGCAATACAGAGTTTATAAACATACCCGATTTGCTGATACAAGTATGTTGCCAATTCAAGTTTATTCATCAAATAGCGATACCACATTTATAGATGAAAATGTGAAAGTAGATGAAAACTCTTATTGTTATGAAGTGCGATCTGCCAACCAATGTGGCATAAATAGTTTAGCAAATATCAAATCATGCAGTATTCTATTGAAAGGCGTTTCAAGTCCACTAAAGCATGATATCAATTGGACCAATTATATTTATTGGCAAAATGGAATTAGGAAATATGAAATTATCAGAACTGAACCATTTTATGCCCAATTGGATTCTGTTTTGACTAGTACCAGTTTCAAGCAAGAAACGTATACAGACGAAAAATGGAATTATGATAATGGGGTATATGATTACAAAATTAGAGCCCTTGAAGGAGTTGGTGGAAACAATGCATTTAGTGAATCAAATACTATTGAGTTGATTCAATCGCCCATCGTGAATGTGCCAAATGCTTATACCCCAAATGGCGACAATATTAATGATCTATGGAAAGCAGTGCCTGTATTTGTAAAAGATTTTAATTTGAAACTATATAACCGTTGGGGAGAAAAGCTATGGGAAACCAATGATAAAAAAGAGTTTTTTAGTAATAAATTTAGTGATAAATTCTCAGAGAACGATATTGCCTTGAATGTCTTGGTTTATGTTATTACTTATAGTGGCTGGGATGGAACAGTTGGAACAAAAACTGGGAATGTAACCTTGTTGAGGTAGTTAAGAGTTGATAGTTGTCAGTTGATAGAATTTAGAAATTATTATTTTATTTTCATGATGAGAATATTAGAAATATTTGTGGAGGTATTATCTTGGCTAAGAATTGTGGCATCTCCTTTAATTATAGGTGTAGGGATTGGTATCCTTGTATACGATAACAATCATAGTAGAATAGGTATGACCATTGGGATTGTTATCTCATGCTTTGGATTATTGATTGGTATTTTGTGGGCCACAAAAGTTAGTAGAAAAACAGGTACAAGTAATTTCATGTCGAGGATAAATGCTTCACCCGAATTAGATAAAAACAAAAAAAGTAACTGAGAATACTAAAATTTGAGAAACATTATCCTCAATTCATTTATTTTCAAATTCATTGGTATTAAAAACATATAGGCAATCGCTTAAGTCCTCCCTATTGACAAATACAAAAGTCTTATTTACCTAAAATTAAAATTCAAAAAACACTTAAACTACTGGTTAACAAAGCTTAAATTTAAAATACAACTATATAAAAATCATGTATTTTCCTAGAAAAAGCGAATGGTTATTTTCATTTATATTAATATGTTTGTA
>JBBALJ010000110.1:0-9328 GCA_040403075.1 Bacteroidia bacterium | reverse complement strand
CTTGTTTTTAGTATTTTTGAGCAGTAACAAATCCTAAAGAATGATAAAATATTCTCTTTCTACTGAACTAGCCTCTGAGCATTTTCTAAATATATGTGGTTCATTTGACACCAAAGGTATAGAGCCAATTTCATTACAACTTTCAGCTTGGCGACCTGGCAGATATGAACTTGGAAACTTTGCTAAAAACATTAGATGCTTTGTTTGCTATGACCAAAATAATAAAGAGCTATCATTCAAAAAAACGAGTAAAGACTGTTGGCAAATTCAACCTAATAAAGATACAAAAAATATAGTTTTCAATTACCAATATTACGCCAATCAATTGGATGCAGGAGCTTGCTATATCAGCGAAGAACAAGTATATGTAAATCCAGTTCATTGTTTTATGTATGAAGTAGGTAAAATTGAGGAGTCCATTGAATTAACTCTTGGCATATCGGATGATTACCTTATTGCTTGTCAAATGCCAAATATAGGAAAAACCCTTTATGCCAAGGATTACCACCACTTAGCTGATAGTCCTTTTATTGCAAGCAATAGTCTTCAGCACACAGAATTTCTAGTTCAAGATTGCAAATTTCATTTTTGGTTTCAAGGAAAACATAATATAGATTTACTAAGGCTAATTTCTGAAACCGAAGCATACGCTAAAGCCCAAATAGCCATTTTTAATGAACTTGAGTGCAAAGAATATCATTTTCTATATCAAATGCTTCCATATCCATTCAGACATGGCGTGGAGCATGCAGATAGTACTGTTATTGCCATGGGTAAAAGTAATGACGATACAGACGAAGAGTTTCACAATGATTTATTAGCCATTAGCAGTCACGAATTATTTCACCTTTGGAATATTAAACGAATACGCCCGATTGAAATGTGGCCTTATGATTACACCAAAGAAAACTATAGCACATTGGGCTATGTGTATGAAGGGATAACCACCTATTATGGCGATTTGATGTTGCTTAGAAGTGGTGTGTGGAATTGGGAACAATACCTAAGCAGTCTAAACTCAGACCTACTAAGACATTATAACAATCCTGGTCGCTTTAATTATTCTGTGGCGGAATCAAGCCTAGACACTTGGTTGGATGGCTATGTACCAGGCATACCAGCAAGAAAAACCTCCATATACATAGAAGGATTGTTGGCAGCTTTGATTGCAGATATTTTGATTATCAAAAATTCGAATGGGAAATATTGCTTAGACAATGTAATGCACGATTTGTATCATGATTGTTATGCCAAAGGCAAGGGATACAGCGAAGTAGTATATAAACTACTTTTAGAAAAATATGCTGGAATTTCATTCGATTTATACTTTAAAGAAATTATTTGGGGGAAAAATTTCTTCGAAAAGCATTTATTTGAATTGCTCCCTGAAATAGCTTGTAGCCTTATTTTAAAGGGAAAAAGGATAACAAAAATTGTTGGAAATCAAGAGCAAAAAAAATTATTTAGCTTTTGGTGTAAAAACGATTGATTAAAAAACAGAAAAAAAATCTAATATTGCTGTTATGCAAAAAGTAACATTTACTTGCGCCACCTGCGGAACCCACAATATCTCTTTTCTTCATTTCTGCACCGATGAAGAACTAGAGAAAATAATGGCTGCCAAAACTTGCACTCATTATAAGAAAGGACAAACCATCTTTGATGAAGACACCCAACCGCTTGGCCTATACTGTGTTAATAAAGGTGTAATAAAACTTACTCGCTCAAATAAAGAAGGTAAAGAGCAAATCATTCGCTTTGCCAAAGAATCTGATTTCTTAGGTTATAGAGCGCTTATTGCTGAAGAACCATTGGTAGCTTCAGCTACTTGTCTTGAAGACACCCTTTGTTGCTTTATTCCAAAAAATATTTTTCTTGAATTAATTGACAGCAATCCTGAAATTAACAAACAAATGGTTAAGGCTCTAAGTCATGATTTAGGAATGGCTAGTGAAAAAATCCAAAGTTTGGCTCAAAAAAGTGTTAGAGAAAGATTAGCTGAAACTTTATTGTTTTTGCAACAAACCTTCAAAAATGGACAATCTGACGAAACTACTATAGCTGTAACTTTACCTCGTGAAGACCTTGCTAACATTGTGGGGACAGCGACAGAAACTGTTATTAGATTACTTACTGAATTCAAAAACGATAAACTAATCGAGATTGAAGGAAAAAGAATCAGGGTGGTTAATAAAGAAAAATTAGAGAAAATTTCTCACGCTAGTGTTTAAATATAGCTAGCAAATATTATAGAAAGACATTGTTTAAAAGCAATGTCTTTTTTTTGCCCTTAAGTTTGATAGTCAAAGTCGAAATGGGTGAGTAATAATGAAAGTTCAATCATCAAAATTTAGCCAATAAAAAAGCCCCTTAAAGGGGCTTTCTAAATATTTTATTATCCTAAATACTATTTAGCAGAATCAGTTGTTGCTGGAGCTGCCTCTTGTTGTTGTTGAGGAGCTGGAGCTGCAGGAACTGTAGTAGTTTCAATAGCGTCTTTCAAACGAGAATCTTGGGTGCTAGCTTCTTCGCTGCTTGGGCGGAAAAAATTTGAACCAAGTGTTAATACGATTAAAGCCAAAGCCAAAACCCAAGTTGCTTTTTCAACCACATCAGTTGAACGTTTTGCACCCATGATTTGAGTAGGAGCAACAAAGTTAGCAGCAATCCCTCCACCTTTAGGATTTTGAATTAATACCACTAAGGTTAAAAGCACACAGGCTACGATAATTAAGATAAATACTAGTGTTAACATTTTTATTCTATTTTATGTGTTGTTTTTAATTGATTAATAAGGGCTGCGAAATACGACATTTTGTGTGGATATATCAAGCCTAATTTTTCATAAGTCGAAATTGCCTTTTTTATTAGGCCTTGACCAAGATAAACATTTGCTAATGTTTCACTTACAAGATCATCATCCTCCTCGGCACTCCATTTTGCCATGTTTGATGGATTGTAAAATTCGGATTTGGGTCTACTAATATTTGGATTTTCTCTGATAAATTTATCAATAATGGACTCTACCTTCTCATCTTTGACCACAACTTTTGGCTCGTCATTTATTTTTACTACTGTTTTTGCCTCTTTCACCACAGTTAATTCAGGCTCGGAAACATTCATTTCTGTATGTTCATCAGCCTTAGTCAAAGGCACAAATTGAGAAGAAAACCCTTTGTCGAAATCAGCATCACTAAAAGAAACTTCATCGAAAACAGGTAATTCAATTTCTTCCTCTTCTTCTTCAGACGAATCGGTAATTGAATCTATTGGAATTTCTCCTAGCCTACCAAGCAATTCATCTTCGTGAATAAAAGGGTTTGAGGCAATTTCTGTCTCCACGGTTGGCACTATCAAAGATTCATTAAATTCAGCCCAAGGTTCAATGATTGGCTCTTCAGAAACAGGCTCTGTTTTTTTCTCAATGCTATTTTGCGTTGCATCATCATCAAAACCAGCAGGCACAAGTCCGTGAATTGGGTGGAAAACCAATTTCACCTCTTCAGTTATTAGTTTTTCTTCAAAACTTGGCTCAATATGCAATTCAGAAGCATTTTCATTTGTTTCCTCATCACTTACATCATGAAATACCATTTGCTCAAAATCAGGCAATACCGATTCTACTTTATAATCATAAAAAGGATGGGCCTCTTCAGACTTTTCTTCTACTATTGTAATATCTTCCTGAACTTCATTATTAGGCAAATCATTAATTGATTCAACAGTTGTTTCCTCAATATTTCCAATTGAAGAATTATTTATCTGTTCAACATCCTGTGTAAACTCATTTTTATGATCCGAAGACTTTTCTGCTCGTTCTTTTATTAATTGTCTAATGGTTAAAATAAATTCATCTTCTTCTTCATTAGTAAAATCATTAATCTTCTCTGCCGAATCAATATTACTTTCAGAACTTATCTCACTCTCCTTTTTAGCAACTAACCAATCCATAAAACCATGTTCTTCATAGTTTTCTTCATTATTTGAAGGAATCTCATGAATTGGCTCTTCAACTATGACTTCGTTTTCATCTATATCGTTTTCAGACCAAGATTGATTTTCAATTTTGATTTCCTCTATTGGTTCAAATTCCTCTTTATAATCTATAATTTCTTGTTCTATTTCAGAAACTTCATACTCCTCAAAGGCTTGTTTAAAATTAGCCATATTCTCTTCTGTCCAATTACTGAGCGGCTCCTCTATAATAGCTTCTTTTGTTTCAACAACTTCGTCAAAATCCAAAAGATTTTCTAGTGAAGGAGCAAAGATTTCGTGTGTATTGCTATCTAATTTATCCTCCTCAGGGCTTGCAAAAGGATCAGGCAAAATATCAATCTCAGCTTGCTCTTCTGAGAGTTCTGTAATTGCTTCTTCTTCTATTATTAAATCCAAATTGGGAACAATAGATTGTTTTTCTATTACTTCTTTCTCAGCAATAAATGGATCTGTTGTCTCCTCCTCTACTTTTTCTATTGGTGTTTTAAACTCTACTTTATCCTCAATTGGATTTGATATTTCAGGTTCAGGTATTTTAATCTTATTTGACTCAACGAATACGGGTGTATTTGCAATTTGATTAAAAGATGAATTTTCTTTTTCCCCTTCTAATGAGCCAAAATCAAAATCCATCAATATATCATCATCATCCAAATTAATGAGTGAATTCTCGTCTCTAATATTTTCAAAACGAAGCATATTGCCAGTTGATTCGGCTAAACTATCTTCAGGAATTAAGTCAAAATTTTCCGCCAAATCCATAACCAAATCATGTTGTTTCGCGTCTTCGATTATTGACCTTGCTTCATTCCTCAACTCTTCATCTAATGCTAGATCAACTTCATTCAACTCCTCATTCTCTTCAATCTCAATAGGTTGATCAAAAGAATTCCACTGGGTTAAATGGTTAGTTTCAGGTTCAACTTTAGACTCTACTTTTTCAATTGGTGTTTCTTCAAAGTTAGCTATGATTTCATGCCTAACATCTACAATGGTATTCAATGATTCATCAACAATATTTTCTAAATGACTAAACGAATCAAATGGAGTCTCATGAATTTGTTTCTCTTCAAATTGCTTAGAATTATCTTCAATTAGCGGTGCATCAATTACAGGTAATTCTTCTTCAACGCCTATAAAATCAGGTTTAGATATTTTCTCAACCCTCAAAGCAGTTGGAATCTCTGCGATTACATGAGGCTCATCAACACTTTCCAAAGGGATACTATTGATAATCTTGTAGAGTACAGATCTATCACCAATGGTAAGCGCAGTGGATTTTAATTGCTTTTCGTATTCGTAATGCTTGTCATTGCTCATGGCTTTGGCCAAAAGCAAATTTGCCGAGCTAAAATAAGGGTACTCTCTTACAATATCCTTGAGCATAGCAATATGTTCGCTACTTAACTCATTATAATTTTTCAGCAAATGGGTAAATTCCTGCTTATTCAAACCTTACTTTTTTTTGTAGGCAATGTAAGAAATTATTTGCCATACAATAGCTATAATAATCAACAAGATGTTGGACTTAACTCAAATTTATTTCTTGTGTAGGTTTTCTGTTGTAAATTGTTGTCAAACGTCTGCCTTTATTCATAAATCCAAGGTTTGCCAGTAAAATCCCTATACAAAAGATATTTTTTGCGCATTTGTTTATACTTCTGCAACCCATCTTGCCACGATTGACGGATATCTTCTTCGCTTTTCCCTTCAGCAATCTGTCTGCGAAGTATAGATGTGCCTGCTAGTTTATCAAAAAATGGGTTGAAAAATGTTGACTTGTCTTTTTCTACTTTATACAATTCTTTCAACCAATACAGGTTAATTTTCATATCATAATACATGAAATTTTTAGCGTATTCTGACAATAAAAATCCTCTACATAGGGTATCTTGAAAAGGAGGTTTTTCGGCTATACCAGGCAAATTCATTGGAGTAAAGGTATAATCACCCATACTGTTTCCCGGCTTTCCTAAACATTCAAATGGCTTATTAGTGCCCCTTCCTAAACTCACATTGGTACCTTCAAACAAACATAAACTTGGATAAAGAAAAATGGCTTCAGCAGTTGGCAAATTTGGAGAAGGTTTTACTGGTAATCTATACAATTGATCATGTGTGTATCTTTCACATTTCACAATTTGCAATTTACATTGTAATGAATCCTTTAGCCATCGCTCTCCATTTATCATTTGGGCATATTCACCAGTTGTCATTCCATGAACAATTGGTATAGGATGCATACCTACAAATGACCGGTAAGCTGTGTCCAAAATAGGTCCATCCACATAATAACCATTAGGATTTGGTCTATCTAATATAATCAACATTTTGTGACTTTCAGCGCAAGCCTCCATAACGTAATGAAGAGTGCTTATATAGGTGTAGAAACGAGCGCCAACATCTTGTATATCAAAAATAACAACATCGCATTTACCCAATTGGGCTTCAGTAGGCTTCTTGTTCTTTCCATACAAAGAAATAATCGGAAGTTTGGTTGCTGCATCGATTCCTGATTTTACTTTTTCACCAGCACTGTGATTTCCCCTAAATCCATGTTCAGGTGCAAAAATATTTACAACCTTTACCTTTCTTTTCAAAAGTGTATCTACCAAATGCGAACCTTTGACCATCGAAGTTTGGTTCACTACCAATGCCACTTTTTTATTTTTTAAAAAGGGTAAATATTCATTCATTTTCTCAGCGCCTACTGTTATTTGAGCTTTTGAAATCAAGGATAAGCCTATAGCTAGGCAGAACAAAATCGAAAATTTAAAATTAAAATACTTAATCGAAATGGCTTGAATGGCCTGTCTTTGGCTAAGGTAGCTGTATTTGTTTAACATACTTAATATTAATTCTTGTATAAATTATATTTAGGCAAACTATATTCGCTTGCGCTACAAAGAAAGTAATTATTTGAACTTAGCTTATTTTATATCTCAACGCTTGAGCAAAAAAAGCGACACTGGTTTTTCTAAACTTATCGTTCAGATTGCCACAATTGCAGTTGCGCTCAGTATTTTAGTTATGATTGTGGCCATTGCCATTTCTCGTGGTTATCAGAAGGAAATCCAGAATAAGGTAATTGGTTTTCATGGTCATATTCAAATCACTCCCCTAGATTTAAACAACAGCATCGAAGGTATACCCATTAGAAAGGATAGTATTTTTGAGCGAATAGCTAAAAGTTATGAAGGGGTGGTTCACTTCGAACCCTATGCCACCAAAACAGGCATTATCAAAACAAAATCTGATTTTAAAGGAGTGATTTTAAAAGGTATTGACCCAAGTTATGATTGGAGTTTTATTCGAAACAATTTAATAGAAGGTAATATTTTCAGCATATCTCAAAACAAAGTAAGCAATGATGTTGTGATTTCAAAAACTACAGCGGACCTACTAAACCTGCATTTGAATGATGCCATGTATGTTTATTTTATTCAGGAACCACCACGTGTAAGGAAATTCAATATTGTAGGAATTTTCGATTCAGGTTTGAGTGAATTAGACGAGATATATGCATTTGTGGATATGCGACAATGCCAAAGGCTTAATGCTTGGGGCGATAGCCTAATCAGTGGCTATCAAATAAACACCACTTCGTTTGGTGATATTGACTCAGAGCTAGACAAATTAAGTAATATCACACCCTACACCATGGGCTTACAAAGCGTGAGTAGTACATACCCTTCTTTGTTCAGTTGGCTTAGTTTGCTCGACACAAATGTGCTCATCATCATCATACTTATGATTGTAGTGGCATGTATCAATATGATTACGGCTTTGCTAATATTGATTATTGAACGTAGTCACATGATTGGTATATTAAAAGCCATGGGAGCCAAAAGAAGACTTATAAGTAGAATATTCCTTTTAATGGCTTCGCGTATTATTCTTTTAGGACTACTTATTGGAAATGTAACAGGTATTGGCTTGTGTTTACTTCAACAAAAATTTGGTTTAATCAAGCTCAATCAAAAAGATTATTTCATCAGCCAAGTGCCTATTGATTTATCCATTGATGTAATAGCAATTATCAATATTTTCTCATTTTTTATCAGTGTTTTGGTCTTGTTACTTCCATCATTATACGTGGCAAAAATAAAACCTGCTAAGGTGATTAAGTGGGATTAGAAAAGGATTTTGGAATTAGGCAGAAAGATTGAGGTTATTTTAATTATAACTCAGAAATAATCTTTCAATCATATAATTAAAAAAATGAAAAACGGAAACAAACAACTCATATTTATTTTCATCACCATACTCATAGATGTGATTGGTTTAGGTATTATTATTCCTGTAATACCAAAACTGATTCAAGAATTGAGTGGACAAGGGCTTAGCGAAGCCTCTCGATATGGTGGTTGGCTAATGTTTTCTTACGCCATTATGCAATTCTTATTTTCACCCATTCTAGGTGGATTAAGTGATAAATTTGGGAGAAGACCCGTTTTGCTTATTTCATTGTTTGGACTAGGAATTGATTATATTTTTATGGCATGGGCACCCACTATGGCTTGGCTTTTTGTCGGTCGCATCATTGCGGGTATTTCAGGTGCTAGTTTCACTACAGCTACTGCTTATATTGCCGATATTAGTGAGCCTGAAAAACGTGCACAAAATTTCGGTTTAGTAGGTGCAGCATTTGGACTGGGTTTCATCATTGGTCCAGTAGTGGGTGGTATTTCGGCACAATGGGGTGCTCGAATTCCCTTTATAGCCGCTTCGGTGCTTACTTTAATAAATTTCTTATATGGTTATTTCTTCATTCCTGAATCATTGGATATAAGCAATCGAAGGAACTTTGAGTGGAAAAGAGCGAACCCGGTTTCTTCTCTGTTTAACTTAAGAAGATATCCTGCTGTTTCCTCATTAGCAGCATGCCTTATGCTTATATACATTGCATCGCATGCCGTTCAATCAAATTGGTCGTATTACACCATGCTTAAATTTAGTTGGAACGAGGCCATGGTGGGTTATTCACTAGGATTTGTAGGTATTTTGGTATCTTTGGTACAAGGTGGCTTAATCAGGATTGTAATACCAAAAATTGGTCAAGTAAAATCGATTTATGCAGGCTTAGCCTTTTATGGAATCGGTTTATTACTATTTGCTTTCGCCTCGTCAAGTTGGATGATGTATGCTTTCTTAATCCCTTATTGCTTAGGTGGCCTAGCTGGACCAGCATTGCAAGGCTATATCTCAAACCATGTTCCTGCCAATGAGCAAGGAGAACTGCAAGGAGCATTGACAAGTTTGATTAGTGTAACTTCCATCATTGGACCTGTTTTAATGAATGGCCTATTTGCTTATTTCACTTCTGCAGAAA
>JBBALJ010000109.1:0-9416 GCA_040403075.1 Bacteroidia bacterium | reverse complement strand
TCATTCCCATAATCTAATTCTTTTTTAGGTACTCCCCAGAAAATTATCCTGACCCTAAATTTTCTTTTTTACTATTATACCATTCAGCCGAATCATAAAGTTCTTCTAACGCTTTTGTAGAAATTACAACATTGTAAATCATAACTTATTTAACAAGTCAGACTTGGCATTATCCCAATTTACAAAGCTTGAAGGGTTTGTTTAATATAGCTCAGCACTCTCTTCTAATTTTGATATGGTAAACTCGTTTAATTCGTTATTGTCAAGCGTAACATCATGCACAAAATTTATACTGTTTAACAAATTTTCTAACATTTTTGCTTGTTCATAGGTATCTGTTTTTAGTTGTACAAGTGTCATTTGTTTTGTTGTTTTGTTATAACAAAGTTATTAAAAAATATTTCACAACAAATAAATTTCATCCGAGTAAATACTCTATTTCATTTACTAACAGTTGTTGCAGCACATTTGCTTGGCTTCAGATATCGATAGTTGATTTTTATTGCTTATTTTTCCTTTTTGACTAATTTCGCCTTGAATTCTAAATTAGATAGAGAAGCGACAACAACAATACAAGTTATAACAATAAAAAAAGTATATGATTGCTTTACATCCACAATACATAAAAGATACCAATGGTGATAAATCCTTGGTTATACTTCCAGCTAAAGAATTTGATTCTCTTATGGAGGAGTTAGAAGACATTGAAGATGTTCGCCTTTATGATGAAGCTATGAAAAATGATAGAGGCGAACGCATTTTATTTTCTGATTACTTAAAAAACAGAAAAAATAAAAATGCCTAAGTACATAGCTGTATTATCTAAAAAGGCACAAAAACAATTAGATAAACTTTCTGATAATGTTGCAGAACCTATACTTGAAGCCATTGCTGAGTTAGAGGAAAACCCACTCCCACCAGGTTATAAAAAACTAAAAGACAGAGTTGGGTACAGAATTAGAACGGGCGACTACCGCATTATTTATAATATTTTTGACAAGGAACTTATTATAGATGTTATTACACTCGGTCATCGTAAAGATATTTACGAATAAATACAATTCTATAAAAATCATATCGCATATTGTTGGTGCGGGCAAATATTAATTCGCCCCACGATCTGCCGTTGTTGCGTCTATTTGAGCTGTCAACTTTAGCCTGTCGAATGGGTGATGAGTAGAATATAGGGTTGCAAACTATTATTTCATTATAAATTCTTAGTCCCTATGCTTTAGCTTGGCGACAGACTAAGAAAAGTAGACGAGGCAATCGAGTATTACCAAACAATCAATAAAATACAACTATACTATCGGGAAGCAATTTCCATCACCACAAAAGTTGCAGAGTATTGGATAGGCTTCAGAAAACAGATAGTTAGGCGCTGTGGTGTGATTCAATTTTAAAAACAAGTTTATCTAGCAATGTCTTTACAAGTTTTTTGAAAGTAATATTTTCACCCAATGCTCTCACAAGCATTGGGGATAATAAATAATATGAAGCAATGAAGATTTGACCTAAAACATATTTCGAAAGAACATTATCTCTAAAAGATCGTAAAAGAATTACCTCTTTCGAGTTGTAATCGCCATAAACACTCGTTGCAATATAACAACCAGGTTTAGAATTAACCCGTTTTTCAGCTTCATTTAAAATATTTATCACCTGATTTAGAAATTGTTTTGAATCAGTCTTCATTTCAAGAGTCGAAACTATTCCTATTATTCTTGTTGCTTCAGCAAGGTCTGATTTAGCTTTTTGAACTATTTCATTTTGACTATGAAAATCACTAGCCATTGCTAACCCACTTATTGAAAGTAAAGGTATTTTAATTACCCATGAGACACTTAGAGCTAACAAGTCAGACAACTCTTGGTAATCCTTGTTTTCACTTCCACACTTACTCTTAATATAATTAAGTTCAGGTAAAATTTTGTTTAATAGTTCATTGGCTACAATTAATCCATTTACGTAAATTTCCTGCATCTTCTTAGCAGCTGCATTTGGATTAACAACTTTAGACTCTTGTCCACTTGTTGCTGAATTCAAAGCATCTAATATCTCATAATTAAATTATTAATCTTTATTATTTTTTGATCAATTTTATCGTTTTCTGAAGTGCTCATAGTTGTTGCTGTGTGAATGAATTTTGAATACTACTTAAATTATTATACAGATGAGTGATTTTTGTTAAAGAAGGTTATCATATAGCTCAATTTCATTATAAACACCATAATTTGTAAATACATTATCAATATACAATAGAAATGGTTGAATTTGATAATACAATTCTATTATTTTCCTTTTGAGGCATCTAAAGGAAACAAAAATGCTTCTCACTATATTTTCGTTATCCTTCCCAGACCCTTCGACTCTGGGGTGACGGCCAACACAGCTTTGCGCTCGGATTACATTCACAAACGAACACTATCAAAAACAAAAAAGCGGAACCCAAATCATTTTAGTTTCCGCTTTTTATAGATCTGATGTTTTCTATAAAATCATTCTAAAAATATAATAAAGTAGTCCTGAAACTGTAATACACACAGGCAAGGTTAAAATCCAAGCAATGGCAATGTTTCTGATGGTACCACCTTGAAGGTTTTTAATACCCTTGCTAGCCACCATACTACCTGCAATACCTGATGATAGAACTTGCGTAGTACTTACTGGCAAACCCAAATAGGTTGATAGAGTAATGGTTCCAGCAGCAACTAATTCACTAGAAGCTCCTTGTGCGTAGGTTAAATGCTGCTTACCAATTTTTTCACCAATGGTAACTACGATGCGCTTCCATCCTATCATAGTTCCTAATCCCAATGAAATGGATATCATTAATATTACCCAATAAGGAGCATAATCCGTTAATGATTTTAAAGCAGTAACCTCATGTTTAAGTGTTTTTTTATCCATTACACTCAAATTAATTGATTCACTGTCCAATAGCTTTTTGGTTGATTTACCTAATACTATAAGGTCCTTACGAATGTTATATTTTGTATTTACATCAATGGCATTGAAATCATTAATGGTATCCATCTGCACTTTCAATTCACCAACATATCTTTTAACTTTTACGTATTCAAAACTATCAGAAACATCTAAAAAGGCAGGATTTACTTTATTCAAAACATACTCAATGCTCGTAATATTCTTTTTAAATTCATAAGGCTCACGAGCCGTATCAATAGTAAAATAGGTAGGAACAATGGCAATTAATATCAACATCATCAAACCCACACCTTTTTGACCATCGTTACTACCATGCGAGAAACTTACGCTCGTACAAGTCAATAATAAAATAAGTCTAATCCAAAATGGAGGAGGATTGTTTCCATCAGGTTCTTTAAAAATGGTTTTCTTTTTTAATACTTGTCTTAAAGTATACATCAAAAGAATAGCTAAACTAAAACCAAATAAAGGAGATATTAATAAGGACATTCCTATTTCACTTGCTTTTGCCCAATTTACATAATTACCTGGTTTTTCGGCTATAAATGAATATGTTAAACCTACTCCTAAAATTGAACCTACTAACGTATGAGAGCTTGAACAAGGAATCCCATAGTACCAAGTTCCTAAATTCCACATAATGGCTGTAAGTAAGAGGGACATGATAAGGGCTATATTATGATATATATTTGTATCTGTAAGAATCTCAACAGGAAGTAAGTTGCTGATACCCATAGCAACAGCAATACCTCCTGCAAAGACTCCTATCGCATTCCATATACCACTCCAAACAACAGCAACATGAGGTTTTAATGAATTTGTATAGATAACCGTGGCAACAGCATTGGCGGTATCATGGAATCCATTAATGAACTCAAAGATACAAGCCGCTAGAAGACAGACTATTAATAAAATTGTTAGTGATGTGTCTAATCCAAACATAATACTAGTTTTCAAAAGCAAAGCTAATCTATTGGCTTTACAAGGCAATGTTAAGGAATTGTTAAGATATTATAAACGAATTTTCAAATTACAATCCAACCGCTCTTCAAATATTTATTTCCATTTACAATAAATACTTACTTTCGTCAGCTTAAAAAATAAAAAATAGAAATGAAAAAACTTATTTACAGCGTTTTAGCATTATTAATGAGTGGATTGGTGCATGCCGATGAGGGAATGTGGCTACCCATTTTATTAAAAAAGTACAACTATGAGGCCATGAAGGCTAAGGGTTTAAAATTAACCGCAGAACAATTGTATGATGTAAACAATAGTAGTTTGAAGGATGCAGTGGTTTGGTTTGGTGGTGGATGTACTGCTGAAATCATTTCTGATAAGGGTTTAGTGCTAACAAACCACCATTGTGGTTATGATGCCATCGCAGGTAAATCAAGTCCTCAAGATAATATTTTGGATAATGGTTTTTGGGCAAAAAACATGAGCGAAGAAAAAGCCATTGAGGGCTTGAGTATCGCAATCGTTCAGCGCATGGAAGATGTGACTGACAAAGTTTTAGCCGAAGTAAAAGGCATGGACGAGAAAGCCCGTGCATCTAAACTACCTGAAATTTACAGAAAGATAGTAAAGGCAGCAACCGAAGGTACTAACCAAGAAGGTTTGGTTCGCGAGATGTTTAAAGGAAATGCCTACTATCTATTTGTTTTAGAAAGATTTACTGATATCCGCTTAGTTGGAACCCCTCCTCAAAGTATTGGGAAATTTGGTGGTGAAACCGACAATTGGATGTGGCCTCGCCATACAGGTGATTTCAGCATGTTCCGTATTTATGCAAACAAAGAGAATAAGCCTGCCGCTTATTCTGCTGAAAACAAACCTTATACTCCTAAACACTTTCTTCCAATAAATATCAAAGGTGTAAACAAAGGAGATTTCGCTATGATTATGGGTTTCCCAGGTCGTACCAATCGTTATGAGTTTAGCCAAGGTGTTCAAATAGCTACAGATTTAGTAGATCCTGCTATCGTAGCCTTGCGTGATGTAAGATTAAATGCTTGGAAAGAGCAAATGAACAAAGACGTTGACACACGTTTGAAATTATCTTCTGAATATGCAAGTGTGGCTAACTATTGGAAATATTTCAGAGGTGAGGCAGAACAATTGAAAAGAAACAAAGTATTTGAACAAAAACAAAAAGAAGAAGCTGCTTTTGCAAAATGGTCTGCTAGCAAAGCTGAATACAAAAATTTATTAGGTGATGTAAAAACGACTTTTGAAGCATACAAGCCATATAGTTTGCAACGCACCTATTTAAACGAAGGTATTCTTGCCCCTACCCTTTCTAAATTTGTAGGAATGGCTATGAGTATGGATGAGACCTTTGAAAAAGGTGATGATAAAGGCATTGCTAAAATGAAAGAGCAAATGATTGAAGCCTTGAAAGATTTGCCTTACAACCCAATGATTGTAGCTGCTGACAAGCGTATGTTTGATAGCATTTTGGTTTTGTATTACAACAATATCCCAAAAGACCAACAAGCATCTTATATGAATGATGTGGTTTTGAAATACAATACAGATAACCCTAGAGCAGCTATTGCTGCTTTTACAAACGATGTATTTAACAATAGTATTTTTGCAGATGAAAACATGGCTTCGGCTTGGTTCCACAACCCACGACCTTCCTTATTGAGAAACGATATTGCTTACAAGTTTATCAAAGCAATGAGAGAAAATTATATGAGCAAATTCAAATCTAAAGTGGATGCTTTTACTGAAACTTCACAAGCTTTAGGTCGCAGCTATATCAAAGGTTTGATGGAAATGAATCCTAACAAAACTTACTATCCTGATGCCAACTCGTCTTTACGTTTAACCTACGGAACTGTAAAACCTTATATGAAGTATCAAATGATAACTAACTTAGATGAGGTCATCGCAAAAAACAAAAAATTCCCTAGCAATCCTGAGTACAATGTACCGCAAAGATTAATCGACTTGTATAATGCTAAAGATTACGGAAGATATGCCATGAAAGACGGTAAATTACCTGTAGCTTTCTTAAGTGATAATGACATTACTGGTGGAAATAGCGGAAGCCCTGTAATTGATGGAGAAGGAAATATCATCGGTTTGGCTTTTGACGGAAATTGGGAAGCCATGAGTGGTAATATCCATTTTGATCCAGCTAACAAACGTACCATCAACGTTGATATTCGTTATGTACTTTGGTTGATAGAGAAATATGGCCAAGCACCTCAAATCGTAAACGAGATGCAATTGGTGAAGTAATTTTATTTATCCAACCTCACTAATTATATAAAGAAGGAAGTCTAAACAGCTTCCTTTTTTGTTTTGACAAAGTTAGAAGACCGCCAATCAGCGCTGATTAGCTAAAAAAAAAATAAACCATTGTTATATATTTGATCTATAGGCGCACATAAACCAAAATAAAGAAATATAATTGAGTAAAAAAAGGCTAAGGAGTTTCTCCAAATCCTCCAAATCTGCAAAGATATGAGCGTAGTTGAATTCATTTATTGCATGTATTCAAATGAGTTGGCTTCAAATAAATAATACTATTAATCAAATGACAATTCAAAATAAACTTTTAGAACTTGGTCTGAAATTACCTTCACCATCGAAACCAGGTGGCAATTACCTTTCAGTAAATATTCGCAACGACATTGCTTATATTGCCATTCAATTGCCTAAGAACGGTGACGATTGGATTTACAAAGGAAGACTTGGTGCAGAACTTACTACAGATGATGGATACAAAGCATTTCAATTATGTGCATTGAATGTATTAGCGCACATTGATAAATCAATTGGTTTTGACAAATTAATTGGTCTTAATCATATTGATGCTTACTTTCAAGCTGACAAGGAATGGGATGAATCACCAAGAATTGTTGATGGTGCATCTGATTTGTTTGTTGATGTTCTTGGTGACAAAGGGCTTCATTCAAGAGCAATCTTTGGAGTGGAAAAGTTACCCCGAAATTTTTCGGTTGGATTAACCTGTTCCTTAACTTTAGAAAAATAAATAAATAAGAGCATCAAGAAATTGGCGATTCTTTAGCTAATTGCAACTTTGTAACTGCTAAGTAATGAATTCATTGGTGGCAGACAGTTATGTGTCTCGAAAGCCTTATATTCTTGTTACAGCAAAACATAAATTTCGAAAATCAAGTATGTGACAATTAAAATAGTAAAATGAAAAAAACAACAATAATCTTTTTCTTGAGTGCAATACTTATTAGCCATTTATCATTTGGACAAGGTTCGTACAAATGGGAAAAATTAATTACAGAACCTTATAAAGGAAAACAAGACGATATATTTTTTATTAATGAAAATAAAGGTTGGTATATTAATGGATTTGGCAAAATATATCATACTAATGATGGAGGTAAAAACTGGAAATTACAATTAGAAAAAAAAGGTACATTTTTTAGATGTATAGCTTTTATTGATAGTTTAAATGGATTTGCTGGAACAGTGGGTACCGAATATTTTCCTAATGTAAGCGACACAATTCCATTGTATAAAACAACAGATGGAGGTGAAAACTGGGAACCTGTTAAATACATAGGCAAATACATTAAAGGGTTGTGTGCATTAGACATTGTAAAAGAGGAATACATTAATCATGGCGAGATAGGATATAAATACCATATTTATGGTGTAGGAAGAGTTGGTAGCCCTGCAAATTTCATTGTTAGTCACGACAATGGAAATACTTTTACAAGTATGGATATGAGCAAATATTGCAGTGCATTATACGACATTAAAATGTTCAACAAAAACGAAGGATTTGCTTGTGCCTCTTCAACTGGAGAGATTGAAAATAGTCATGCAGTTATTCTTCATACTAAAGATCAAGGAAAAACCTGGCAAAAAGTTTATAAAAGTAAAAGGCCTTTCGAAATATCTTGGAAAATGTTCTTTCCAAGCCCAAAAGTAGGCTACGCTACTATTCAAAGTTATAATCCCGATACAACAGTTGTTATTCAACATTTTATAAAATCTACAAATGGTGGTAAAAAATGGAAAGAATATGAACTATGTAAAGATTACAAATCAAGGTCATTTGGGGTCGGTTTTATTGACGAAAACATTGGATTTATTGGAACTATGAATACTGGTTTTCAGACATCTAATGGAGGAAAAGAATGGTCAAAAATAGAATTAGGAAGGGCTTGCAACAAGATTAGAATAGTTAAATCGTCTGATGGAAGTATTTATGGCTATGCTATAGGAGTAAATGTATTTAAACTGAAAATTGACATAGGTAAGTAAAAGGCTATCAAAAAGTATAGGGCATATTCTATGAATTGTGATAACGCAAGCCAATCCTAACCCCAATTTTCAATCATTTATGATAATTATCCTGAAAAAATCCAAATCCGGTATTTTTATCCATGAACTAATTTTTATATTCGCGTGCAAATAATAAAGACACAAAATGAAAAAATTATTAATCCTTCTTGCCTTTACATCTGTTTTAGCTGCTTGTCACTATGGTGTTGAAGAAGCTGATAAAACTTTAAAAGCAAATGATGAGTACAAATCAGGTGCTGGTGCTGACTATTCAACAAACAGAGGCAATGATGGTGTTTTACCTAACAGCGAAGTTTCTGCATCTATTGATACAGCTGCTGCTGTTGCCGATACTACCAAAAAATAATACCCTTGCACGAGCTTCAAATTGAACCTAATTCGAATAAGGAAGAAAGCTATAAAAGTTTGCTTCCTCAGATTGAGGCTTTGGTTTCAGGCGAACAAGATTTAATTGCAAATCTTGCCAACATAAGTGCTGCCTTAAAATATGCCTTCAATTGGTGGTGGGTAGGCTTCTATTTAGTTAAACAAAACGAATTGCTATTGGGACCCTTTCAGGGTCCCGTTGCTTGTACTCGCATTGGTCTTGGAAAAGGCGTTTGTGGAAGTGCTTGGCAGCAATCCCAAACCATTATCGTAGCAGATGTCGAAAAATTTCCTGGACATATTGCTTGCAGCAGTGCCTCTAAATCTGAAATCGTTATTCCCATTATCATCAACCAACAAGTAATTGGTGTCTTAGATGTTGATAGTGAATTGCTTAATCACTTTGATGAAATAGATCAATTTTATTTAGAAAAACTAATAAAGAATATATCTTCCATATTCTAGAACATAAATTCCCTTTCTTTTTCTGTCCAAAATAAAAAGGCTGCCCATAACAAACTTGAAATCTTTTTTGTAGAAAATGCGAAAATTGGCTTTATGTTATGAATGCTTTTGGCTATTAAATGATGCTATTCCCTTCATTGGCTAACGGAGGGTTATTGGGATGTTGTAATTGATATAAATTTAGTTTTAGGTCAATCATACACATTTTCTTCCTTCTACTTTTTCCATTGATGAAAAAGTAGGCAAAAAATATTCACTGTAAATTGATTTTTTTAATTGTGTTCATGAATGCTAAAGCATTTCTAACCTGAGTTCGGTTTAAGCAGCTA